>JAITVC010000298.1 GCA_031286005.1 Bacteroidales bacterium | reverse complement strand
TGGCGCCTATCGGAAATCCGTTATGAATATTGGCCTTTAAAATGAATTGTTCAATGCCATTATCAAATGGAAGTCCTGCAAAATTGACCGTATCCGAAACTGTTAGGCCTTCAACTCTGAGTCGTAGGGGAATTTGGACCTGAGCAGCCATTTTGAGGAGTGAATTACGCGATAGAAAGTTTTGAACGGGATTACCTTGGTTGGTTGCAACTTCTATATGAAAGTGTGCCCTATTGGGTAAATCGCCTATATTATTGTTAATCAAATTTTGAAACTCTTCTCGTCGTTCGGTTTCTCCGGGAAGGGCAAATATGTTTTCGGGATAGTTCAAATCTAAATTCTGAATATCAAATATTTCTTGAACTCCGGAGGGTGTGGTTGCTTTAACAGAGGCGTTGAGACGAATAGGGATTCCAAAGCCATTGGCAACCTTCAAATTGAGATACGCTTTTTCGATTTCAAGCGCATCCATTGGAAATTTTGTTAATATGTTTAAATCCACCGAATCGTCAAGCACCGGAATTGGAAGATTGCCGAAATTACCGTAAATAATATCCGGTTCAATGTCTGATAAACGGGCATCAAGGTAAACAGGGACATTGGTTTGTAGTCCAAGAGAGGTGTCTTCAAAAATAGTAAGCGTATATTTGAATTTGATTTGATGAAGTGCATTAGGATCCGAATTATTCGGTACAATACGGTATGTTCCGGAGAAATCAACCGGCCCGCCTTGACTTCCAAATGGTGTGCTTTCGTAAAGACGACTGTAAAATATTGGCTTTCCAAGAGAATCTATAAAGTTAGGGCAAGATAACTCAATCCGGAATTTATTGCGAATGCTCGTTAAGAAAGTAAGTTGAAGGTTAAAATTAGAGGTTATAATAGAATCTATACGGATGTCATCCATGCCGATTGGTATTGGCAAAATTTCGTATATGCTATCTGAAATAGAAAGCGAATCAACTGCATTCCAAGTCTCTTTTGAAATAGACAGTATTGGCGATATAGGTGGTATGAAATACGTTTCAGGCAATGTGAAATTGAATATCTCGGAGTTTAGCAAAAACTCTTTTTCGTGAACAACTGTCAACAAACCATCGGCATCAACGGTAAGAGATTGCCCTTTGACATTTTCCAATAATCCGTTCATAGTTAAGCGAGCGTCCACCAAAGGCATGGGCAAATCGTAGACGAAATTATCGGCTATTTTGATATGGCTAAAATCAAAGTCTTCTTTTTTATAGCATGAGGATGCCAAGAAACATAGAAAAGCTAAAATCGTGTATGCCAATAGGCGATTTCTCATAGACAGAACAAATTAATTCGCAAAGATACGAAAAAAAAGTCATATATCAATGTTTTCGAGGATAATTTCCTACATTTCGACCGAAAATATCTAAAATATAGGTTTGCTTATCGGTTTGAAATTGGTATTGGATTTTGTTGTTTTTGAGATAATCGACTTCAGTTATAGATGTTTTCATGAGTCCGTCGAGTGTGCGTTTCCAAAGGATTTTTCCGGACTGATCCAAATAATACAATCCGAATTTATCGTCTTGCAAGAGATAAAAAGGTTGCCCTTTGGCTCGATGGTTATTTACGGTGAAAGGGCCTTTAACGACATTACCTTTGAATGCTTTTTTGATTTTATCCGCAGGGGTGGCTTTTTTCGGCGCTATTTCGAGTTGGTCGTATTCACGTTCTCGTCCGGCATTGCTTTGCAGATAGGCGTGGGCATACATTGTGCCGCCGTTTCCGCTGAATTGCAGGCCGCAGGCCGCATTTGGCGCTTTTTTGAACATGGTTCGCAAGTCTTGAATGTAAATGTTTAAATTGGCTTCATCTTGCATTTGAGCCGAAAAATTATGCAAACGAATGGTTTTAGACAATACTTTCTGTTGGTCGAAAAACATGCGGATATGCAGCAGCGTTTCTTCTTCCGTAGTGAAAAACAAATGATGCCCAATCATTGAAAAGTAATACACTGTACTCTTGGGGAGAAAACCGAACAGACTATTGGGCAAGAGATTGGGAAGATAGAGGCGATGAATTTTATCAATGGATTCAATGGCTCGGATGGGCGGGGAGTAGTTTAGCAAACGTTCCAAACCGATTTTCGCATCGGCTAAATCGTCGTATTGAAAAGCTACGGCATCGCGGAGCTTACCGTATCCGTCTAAGAATTTGAAGTAGGATAATTCGTGAGATATACAGCCCACAAAGGCTTCCTTGCAGATGGTTGACAGACCTTCGGAATGCGCTTCCAATGCACTGTCGCGCGATTGCAATAACTTGTGCTCATTCAGAAATGCTTGGTATGTTTCGTGAAATTCAGGAAAGTTTTCTATATTTAGATTAAAAAAAAAGCGAGTTGTTGAGGGCAAAACATCAACAATAGTCGATGGTTTTGGCGTTTGATAGGCCAGTAAGTCTAAAAAAAAAGTCTGAGACTTGGGTTGTGTGGCATAACCGGAGAGAAGAGTTTGGTCTTGCCGGTCAATTAAGTCATATTCCATCCATTTAGAGAATATGCTTAGCGATTGGAGCATGGTCATATACTCCGGTTTCACCTTATTTTCGAGGCTTTTCGCTAATTCGGGAATTTGAATAAAGAGGTTTGCCGGCGCTTGGTTTCCGGCCGACAGCAATACTTTTTCCAAAGCGGCATCATTCAATAAATTTGTGGTCTGTTGCAGTTGTTGTAGCGCCTCTTGCAATAAATCGACATGGGTAGAAGCGATGAAAACGCCATCGGCAAAGCCTCCGAATACGGGTTGATTGTTGATATGGAAAGCCACCATGGTTTGACTGGTATCTATTTTCTCTTCCAAATAGCGTTCAAAGATGCGTTGTTTGAGGGCATCTACGTTGAAGAGCATGAGATAGGCCGTTTGATTGTTGCGAAAGTGTGCGGAAATCCAAAGGTTGTGTATTTCGACTATTTTTTCAAAGTCAGTCAATGCTTTTAGCGATGCTGAATTGATGCCGTTTTGGTCTAAATCGAAAAGGCCGGTAATGCCGGCATGTTGCCGTTCGAGATAGGTTAGGAAGTCGGCGGTATGGTTCACTCTCAGCAAGAGCATACTATCCGTGGGAATGGCGGAAAGAACAGGCTTCACATCCCGTTTCACGGTGGTGTAAAACCGGATGGCGTAGAATAGTCCGATACCTAAAATCAGTGCGCTTGCACCGATGATGCTGTATTTTACAAGTTTATTCATGAGGCAAAGAAAGTTGAACCGGTTTGATTAATTTGAACGTTTTGCGGTGATGTGGCGTGATGCCGTGCGATTGAATGGCGGTGTAGTGCTTTTGTGTGGGATAGCCTTGATTGGTAAGCCATCCGTAGTTTGGAAAATCGGCGTGAAGGTTGGCCATATAGTCATCGCGATAGGTTTTTGCCAATACGGATGCGGCAGCGATGGACAAATATTTGCTGTCGCCTTTGATGATGGAGTGATGCGGAATATTGGCGTAGGGTTTGAAGCGATTGCCATCAATTAAGAGTAACTCCGGCTCGATTTTTAATTGAGCAATAGCCCGATGCATGGCCAAAATGGATGCGTTCAGAATATTGATTTGGCCGATTTCCTCTTGACTGACTGATGCAACAGCCCAAGCCAGAGCGTCTTTTTCAATAACGGTTCGCAGGGTATTGCGTTGGGTTTTGAGCAATTGTTTGGAATCGTTTAATTCGGAATTTTGATAGTGCTTGGGAAATATTACCGCAGCAGCAAATACCGGTCCTGCAAGGCACCCGCGACCGGCTTCGTCGCAGCCCGCTTCGGTTAGATTTGGCGTATGGTAAGATAAAAGCATGGTGCAAAGATACGAAAAAGTTATGAATTAGAGGTAAAAAAAAGCCCTTCTTGTGAGTTTAAAATGCAAGAGA
>JAITVC010000216.1 GCA_031286005.1 Bacteroidales bacterium | reverse complement strand
TTTCCTGATTGTTTTCGCATGTCTAACCTGTTCTTTACATGCCCAAATCACGCAAGGCAAGGTTTTGGATGCTAATACACGCAAGCCCATAGCCCGTGCATCGGTCTATATCAACGGGTCATCCATCGGCACAAGTTGCGATGATGAGGGTGCTTTTTTTCTTCGTGGATTTCCTAAACCACCGTATAAAATTAGTGTTTCTGCGATAGGTTATGAAACCAATATAGAGGGTATTTCTCAAACATCCGACCTTAATGCAATAACGATTCTGCTTAAACCAAAAACTTTGCAATTGTCGGAAACCGTGATTAAGTCGCCCGAAAAAGACGGTTGGGAACTCTATGGCGATCAGTTTATAGTAGATTTTATCGGCTATTCGGATTTTGCAAAGCAATGCAAAGTCCGCAATCCGGAAGTATTATCGTTTCTTTATGATGAAAACGAATTAGTTTTGCGGGTTTATGCCGAACAACCGTTGATTGTAGAGAACCGTGCGTTGGGCTACAAAATCACGTATTGGCTGGATGATTTCACAAAAGACTATAGGGCCAGAACGGTATTTTTCAAAGGTGCCAGCCAGTTTGAAGATTTAATTACAGATAAGACGAGCAAGCGTAAAGTTCGCCGTTGGCAAGCCAATCGCACTTCGGCTTATCGCGGTTCGATTTATCATTTTATGACGTCGCTGTACAACAACCGCACGATCGATGAAGGTTTTGAGGTTAGAACCTTGCTACGGATGGAAGAAACCGCCGCTTTTGAACATGCCGACAAACGGCACGACACGATACGGTTTGATGCCAATAACATAGATACGTTGGAAGCCTTTTTTCGAGAAAAATATGTTGCAATGGAATCATTCGATCGGCCAAATAATGTTCAATCAGACACGAATGTGTTGCGTGCGATTGCATCAATAGGCGGAACTCGTAGGCTCTATGCGAACGAAATGGCGAAACGATGTATGCAACGGTTGCAGCAATGGTATGATACAGCAGATGTGAAAATTGTAGGGCGGTTTACATTTCTTAACCCTAAAACTATAGATTTTAACAAACAAGAAATTGTTGAGTTTAGAAAAGACACGTTGAACCCGGGTTTTATTATCCGAAGTCAATATGTTGCAGAGACAGCCCAACTCAAGCGAAACGACATGCTGATTGTCAGCCGAACAAAGCGGAATGGTAAATACGACGTGCTTGGCGGCATCGTGAAGTGCGACACACTCATCCGCACGACCTTGGGAAGTGAAAAGATGCTTGCATTTGAGAATTATTTATACATCATTTATAAAAATGAAATGGAAGAAGAACTGTACCGGAAAGCGGCCAATCCATTCAAACCATTCCGAAAGTTTCTGCAAACCAGCATCATTTCTCTGCACGAAGTGGATGAAGTAGCGATTTATACAAACGGTTGTTTCGAGCCGCCTTATGGTATTTTCATAGAACAATATTGGTCGTACGAGAAATTGGATAAATTGCTACCGTTGGATTATTCATCTCAATAATATTCATAAATATTTTGTATCTTTGCAGTCAAACTTTAATTTAAACAATTATGAGACGACTGCTAATTGCGATGTATGTAATTTGTGCTTTTGCCTTAAACGCACAGCCTTTTCAATCTATGATCAAATCCCTTCCCGAAGAAAAATGGTGGGGCGGGTTTGTTGCCAAAGGCTCACAAATGCCGTATATCAAGCCTACTGGGATGTTGGATTTGGCCCATCAGAATTACAATAATCAAGGCGTTCCGCTGTTGCTATCCAACAAAGGACGCTATATTTGGAGTGATGAAGCGTTTAAGTTTGCGGTAACAGATACGGCTATTCACATTGTGTCAAATTTTGAAACTATAAACGTTACGGAAGTCGGAAAAACCTTGCGTGATGCCTATTTAGCGGCTTGTCAAAAGCATTTTCCCCCTTCCGGAAGATTGCCCGACACGCTGTTGTTTTCCATGCCGCAATACAATACGTGGATTGAATTAATGTATAACCAAAATCAAAACGACATTCAACAATATGCCGACGATATTCTTGCAAACGGCTTCCCAAAAGGTGTTTTGATGATTGACGATAATTGGCAAAAATATTACGGTAATTTCGATTTTAAACCGGATAAATTTTCCGATCCCAAAGCGATGGTAGAGCGCTTGCATGCACAAGGTTTCAAGATTATGTTGTGGGTGTGTCCGTTTGTAAGCCCCGACAGTCCGGAGTTTCGTGATTTGGATAGCAAAGGTTATCTCATTAAGAAAAAAGGTAGCAATCAACCAGCCATCATTCCTTGGTGGAACGGCTACAGCGCTTGCTATGACTTGACTAATCCCAAAGCGTTTGAACATTATGTGTCTTTACTGAAAGACATGCAGCACAAATATGGTATTGATGGTTTCAAGTTAGATGCGGGCGATGTTACATTTTACAATCCAAACCTTATCGACAGCTACAAAAAAGACGCTCAAACCACCGATCACACGATGGCTTGGGCCAAAATAGGTTTAGAATTTCCTTTCAACGAATACCGTGCCGGTTGGCGAATGGGCGGCGCACCTTTGGTGCAGCGGCTTGGCGACAAAAATTATTCGTGGAATGCCGCACGGTTGCTAATTCCCGATATGATTTCTGCAGGG
>JAITVC010000199.1 GCA_031286005.1 Bacteroidales bacterium | reverse complement strand
TGGCTGTTGAACTATCGAGGCGGGAGTTTTATGTGCCAATATTCGCCTAAAATCGAGAAGGAATGTCAACTTCGAGGGGTTTCGTGTCAAGTGCTGGCGGATGTTCAGGCTTCACAGATTTTGCAGGAGATTGCCGAGCCGGAAGTTAATATGGATGTGGTTAAACTTCACAAGGCGCCCAAGATTGCCGTGTATTCGCCTAAAAACAAATTGCCTTGGGATGATGCGGTAACTTTGGTTTTGACGTATGCCGAGATTCCCTACGATGTGGTGTATGACGATGAAGTGTTGGAAGGTGTTTTACCGCTTTATGATTGGCTGCATTTGCATCATGAGGATTTTACGGGACAATACGGCAAGTTCTGGGCTAATTATCGCAATCAAGCGTGGTATGTGGAAGATGTTCGTTTGCAAGAACAGCGTGCTCAGAAATACGGTTTCCAAAAGGTATCGCAATTGAAATTAGCGGTTGCACATAAAATTCGCGACTTTGTGCAAGGGGGGGGATTTTTGTTTGCCATGTGCTCGGCGCCAGATAGCTACGATATTGCGCTTGCGGCGGAAGGTTTGGACATCTGCGACAGGATGTTTGACGGCGACCCTATGGACCCGAATGTTCAATCGAAGTTGGATTTTTCCAAGACGTTTGCTTTTCGCGACTTTCAGTTGATTACAAATCCGGTTCAATACGAAGTTTCCAATATTGATGTAACCGAAACCCGTCCTCAAAACCTCACGGAGAACAACGATTTCTTCACACTGTTTGATTTCTCGGCCAAATGGGATTGGATTCCAACCATGCTCACGCAAAATCACACGCAAATCGTTCATGGGTTTATGGGGCAATCCACCGCATTCAACAAAAAACACATCAAACCGAATGTAATTATCTTAGGCGAAAATAAAGCATTGAATGAAGTGCGCTATTTGCACGGCGTTTACGGCAAAGGCACATGGACATTTTACGGCGGTCATGACCCGGAGGATTATCAACACTTCGTTGGCGACCCGCCTACGGATTTGAATTTGTATCCCAATTCGCCCGGATATAGATTAATTCTTAATAATATTCTTTTTCCTGCGGCTAAGAAAGAAAAACGAAAGACATAATGAAACAAATTTCTATCATCGTAGCCATCGCTCAAAACAACGCTATCGGCAAAAACAACGACCTGCTGTGGCACATATCCGACGATTTAAAACGATTTAAAAAAATCACACTCAACCACACGGTTGTGATGGGACGGAACACGTTCTACTCCCTACCCGTTCGCCCTTTTCCTCTTCGCCGAAACGTTGTGATGACGAATGACAAATCCGTTAAAATCGAAGGTTGCGAGATGGCTTATTCCATTCAAGAGGCTATTGATTTGTGCGATGCCGACGGCGAAAGTTTTATCTGCGGCGGTGGCGCCATCTACCAGCAATTCCTGCCTTTGGCGGATAAACTGTATCTGACGGTTGTGCACCAAGATTTCGAGGCCGACACGTTTTTCCCCGAAATCAATTATAATGAATGGAAGTTGGTTGAGGAAAGCGAACGCATGATTGACGAAAAGACACAATTACCCTATTCTTATCTGGTTTATGAACGGCAATAACGTATGGTTGTGGGGCGTTTGCCTGCTGATGTGCGTTTCCGCGAAAGCGCAAGACACCCTGATTTTTCCGGCCAACGAATTGTACCAAAACACATGGTCGACCGAGCATGTTCGCCAATCTCGCCTCCCCCATTCGGACACCACTGAATTAGACCTGATAACACTCGAAACGCCTGCATTTTCAATGCCTGTGATAGAATGCAAGGTGATTTCCAAATATGGCAAACGAGGCACAGGAACACACACGGGCATTGATTTGAAACAACGCCCAAAGGACAGTATTCTCGCTGTATTTGACGGCATGGTGCGCATGGCGAAGGTTTATTCCGGTTACGGAAAGGTCGTTGTCATTCGCCATCCCAATGGCTTGGAAACAGTTTACAGCCATTTATCGGAACTACTGGTGCAACCCAATCAATTTGTAAAAGCCGGCGAGGTTATCGGTTTAGCCGGCCGCACTGGTCGAGCCACCACCGAGCATCTGCATTTTGAAATCCGCTTCTTTTATGAACATTTTGATCCAAACCGTTTAATTGACTTTGAGAATCAATGCCTGCGGTTCGATAAAATCAGGTTTATCAACGGCACATTGATAACGGAAGATTAATCCGCAACCTCCTCCGAAATGTCAGGCAACCTTGCATAACTATATGCAACCTCCTCCGAGACGTCGGGCAACCTTGCATAACTGTATGCAACCTCCTCCAAGATGTCGGGCAACCTTGCATAACTGTATGCAACCTCCTCCGAGACGTCGGGCAGCCTTGCATAACTATATGCAACCTTCCCAGAGACGTCGGACGACCTTGCATAACCGTATGCAACTCTCCCCGACAGTCTCTACTCCATTTACCATTAACCTTTTACCGTTAACCCCTAACTCTTCATTCATAATTCACCTCCAACTCCCCCATCGCCTCAAAATAAAAATTGCCATAATATCTAATTTTTTTTGTATCTTTGCACCTAAAATAAAACAAAAACAGTACAAAAATGGATATTTTTAAAAAACGTTTAGAAAATTTCGGACCGCTGGGTAAATACGCAGAATTTGCTCATGGGTATTACATGTTCCCCAAACTCGAAGGCCCCATTCAATCTCGCATGATGTTTCAAGGTAAGGAAAAATTATGTTGGAGTTTGAACAATTATTTAGGCTTGGCCAATCATCCCGAAGTGCGCGAAGCCGATGCCAAAGGCGCAGCAGACTGGGGGTTGGGCTATCCGATGGGCGCGCGGATGATGTCGGGACACAGCAAATATCACGAACAATTGCAAAACGAATTGGCTGCATTTGTGTTCAAAGAAGACGCGTATTTGTTCAATTTCGG
>JAITVC010000163.1 GCA_031286005.1 Bacteroidales bacterium | reverse complement strand
AAGAGAAAGCAACCAACCTATTAACCGCACTTATAACTCAAAAAACCAAGAAAGGCAGTACAAAGGTACGAAAAAAATTGAATAAAACAAAATTTTTCTCATTTTGTTATGTCTTAAAGTCTGGTTTAGTTTGTTTTAGCTTTGTTTTTCACTTAATTCAAGCCATCTGGATTCTTGCGTGTCGAGTTCTTGCAGAATTTCGCCGATGCGATTCGACCATTGAGTGAGTTCGTCTAATGCACCTTCGGCGTGGCTTAATTTATATTCTAAATCGGCTTTCTCGGTTTCCAAACCGGCTATGGATAGGTCCAATTGTTCTAATTCTTTTTGTTCCTTGTAGGTTAATTTCTGACGAACAATCGGTTTTTCTACGGTTGTAGGGTTGGTTTGAATGGCTTTAATTTCTTGCTGTTTCAAACGCTCGTCCTTTTCTTTATTACGCCGATATTCGCTATATGTGCTGTGATAATCTTTCACTTTTCCTGCCCCTTCAAACACAAAGATGTGGTCTACCAGATTGTCCATAAACGAGCGGTCGTGCGTAACCATCAACAAACATCCGCCAAATTGCGACAAAAAATCTTCCAGCATCATCAAGGTGTAAATATCCAAATCATTGGTAGGCTCATCCAAAATTAAGAAATTAGGATTCGTCATCAACACTTTGAGCAGATACAACCGCCGCCGCTCGCCACCGCTGAGATTGGAAAAATAATTGTATTGCGTGGTTGGCGGAAAATTAAAATAGGTTAAAAACTGCGATGCGCTGATTTCAATGCCATTGCCCATTTTTACGTATTCGGCAGTTTCTTTGATGATGTCGATTACACGCATATCCTCACGCTCTTGCATACCGTCTTGCGTGTAATAACCAAATTTGACGGTTTGTCCCACGATGATTTTACCTTGATCGGGCGCAATCTTTTCGGTAATTAAATTCAGAAAAGTACTTTTCCCTGCGCCGTTTCGTCCCACAATGCCAATCTTTTCGCCACGTTTGAACACATGCGAAAAGTCGTCCAATGTAACAATATCGCCATACCGTTTCGACACGTTGTACATCTCTAAAATTTTTCCACCCAAACGTTCGGCTTGGATGCTTAATTCGGGCGTTTTCTCGTCTAATTTTTTATGTGCAAGTTCTTTAACCTCATAAAAACTATCTTTGCGAGCCTTTGCCTTTGTGCCACGTGCAGAAGGCATTCGGCGCATCCAATCCAATTCACGACGGTAGGTGTTTTTGGCTTTTTCAACTTCGGCACGCTCAATGGCTTCACGCTCGGCTTTTTTCTCTAAAAAATAGTTGTATTTGCCTTTGTAGCGATAGATTTGGTAGTTGTCCAATTCCAAGATTTCATCGCAAACACGGTCTAAAAACGTACGGTCGTGTGTAACCAAAAGCAGTGTTACATTGCGACGTTGCAGATAATCTTCCAGCCATTCGGTCATTTCTAAATCCAAATGGTTGGTAGGCTCATCCATAATTAACAAATCGGCGTCTTCCATCAAAATCTTGGCTAAAGCGACCTTCTTTTTTTGTCCGCCGGAAAGTTCGGAAATCCGTGCGGATAAATCTTGAATCAGCAATCGCGATAAGATTTCTTTCAACTTGATTTCCTGTTCCCAACTATGTTGTCGGAGTGCCTTAACGGTAACATCCTCGATGGTCAAACTTTCGTCCAAGACAGGATTTTGCGGTAGATAGGCCACACGAATATCCTTGCGGAACGTAACTTTTCCGTCGTCGGGTAGACTTTGCCCCATGATGATGTTGATAAGCGTGCTTTTTCCGGCACCGTTTTTAGAGATTAAGGCAACTTTTTGTCCTTTGTCGATTCCAAACGTCAAGTTCTCAAACAGGATTTTCTCGCCGTAGGATTTGGTGATATTTTCAATTAAAAGATAGTTCAATCGGTGTTTTTTCTGCAAAGGTACGAAAAAAATTAAAAATTAGGAATTAAAAATTAAAAGATTTTGTAGCAGAGTTGTAGCGGACTTGATACGGAGATGGTACGGACTTGGAGATACCCTGTATATACTCTGTACATAACCTATACATAACCTGTACATACAAAATACATAACAAATAGACTACAAATAGATAACAAGTATATAACAACTGTTAATTTAAATATCGTAAAACGCTTGTAATTTGTGAGTTGCAATTTTATTGTTTTGTAGACAGTTGAATGTTATGCAATTAATTACCCTTTCTTTGCTGTCTCTTTGCTATTCATTTGCTATTTGTTTGCTATTTCTATACTGTTTTTATACTCTTTCTATACTGCTTTTGTACTGTTTCTATATACCTGCGCTATACCTGAGCTATACCTCGTATACTCTTCCTATACTCCCGTATGTCATAATCAGTCAGTTATAAACTTAACTATTCATAATTAACCATTTAATCCCTTAACCCTTTAACCCCATTTTTTTTAATTTTTAATTTTTAATTATTTTTCGTATCTTTGCACAAAAAATAAAACAAAATCAATGAAAAAAACCTTATTTTTAGGCGATGAGGCCATTGCACAGGGAGCCTTAGACGCAGGTATTTCGGGGGTATATGCGTATCCGGGCACCCCATCAACGGAGATTACGGAGTACATTCAACAAACTCAACAAAAGGCGAATAGCGGCATTCACTGCCAATGGTCGGCCAATGAAAAAACAGCGATGGAATCTGCCATCGGGATGTCTTACGTGGGTAAACGTGCACTTTGCTGCATGAAGCACGTGGGCCTAAATGTGGCGATGGATCCGTTTGTTAACTCTTCAATCACCGGTGCTAACGGTGGTTTGGTGTATTTAATTGCCGACGACCCGTCGATGCACTCTTCGCAAGATGAGCAAGATTCGCGCGCTCTGGCCAAATTTGCGATGATTCCGTGCTTTGAACCGTCTAATCAACAAGAGGCTTACGATATGATGTTTGATGCTTTTGAGCTGTCGGAAAAGTTGCAAATTCCGGTGATGATGCGTGTAACGACTCGTATGGCACACTCTCGTGCAGGTGTTGTAACCCGTGAACCTCGCAAACAAAATGAGATTAAACTGCATGAGAATCCGAAACAGTTTATCCTCCTGCCTGCTAATGCTCGTAAGCAATACAAAGATTTGTTGAACAAACAAGCAGCTTTTGAAGCTGCTTCGGAAACGGCGACTTACAATCAATACATCGATGCTGCCGATAAATCGTTGGGTATTATCGCTTGTGGCTTGGCCTATAACTATTTGATGGAAAACTATCAAACTGAAGCCTGCAAGCATCCAATCTTGAAAATATCGCAATACCCCTTGCCACGCAAAGCTGTAGAGAAATTGTGCAAGGAATGTAAGGAAATTTTGATTATGGAAGAAGGCTATCCAATTTATGAGGAAGTATTGAAAGGTTATTTAAATCAAGGACTTACAATAAAAGGTCGTTTGGATGGCACGCTTCCGCGAGATGGTGAATTGAATCCGAATATTGTGGCTAAAGCACTTGGAATGCCTGCTACACGTGGCGAAGAAGTACCTTCGTTGGTGGTGGCTCGTCCGCCATCGTTGTGCAAGGCTTGTCCGCATATTGATACCTACA
>JAITVC010000152.1 GCA_031286005.1 Bacteroidales bacterium | reverse complement strand
CAATCAAACGCAAAGCATAAGACGGCTGATTAGTCCATTGCGGGTTGTTAATCTTCCCGCCATTGAATATTCCGGCTTGTCCCTCCATAGGCAAATCAGCCAATTGAAATTTGTATTGCGCCACAACGCCAATATCACGCGAGCCTGGCGTGAAGTATTTCCCAATAAATGCACGGTTGGCAAACATCATTTCTGTTGGCGTAATGATATAACTATTTTCAAACGGAACACTCGCTTGACCAAACAGGATCGTTAAATTCTTTGTAGGTTTCAAGATGCCGTGCAAATCAAGCGGGTCGAATTTGCCCTCGTTACTCAATTCCACTTGCACCCGATAGCCAAGATATTGGCCAATATCACCACGCACACCCATTCGTGAATTACGCACATTAAAGCGCATCACGCCCGATTCTGTACTCGTCTCGACTTTTGTTTTAATCACACCGTCGAACTTCGCAGATTTAATTATTTGCGGAACGTTTGTGTTGTCTTCTGTTTGAGAAAAAGAGAGAAAAGGCAGGGCTATGAATAAAATTTTGATAAGATACTTCATTTTGTTTTTGTTTTCTTTTTCGGAACAGGTGTATGCTTTTCCAAGATGGCCACAATCTCGCTCAGATGGTCGCGATTATCGGCATTGGCGATGTAATGTTCTTTGGCACCTTTGTATGGAAATCCGGTTTCAGCGTTTTGCATTAAAGATTCTATACAATCGAGTTTTTTGACAAACGCCGTGTTATCGCAAACCAGCACAATCGGCTTCTCATTGACATAAATCAAATACTCTCCAAACATTTTTTTGTAGGAAATTATTCCGGTAGTATGGATTTGGTCGATGACATATTGGATGTAGGTTAAGTCGCTGGCCATAGATTTTCATTTTTTTTATTCTTGCAATAAATTTTCATAAAGTAATCTTGCCGAATGATGTATGGTCAAAATATCTATTTGAACTTGATTTTTTATTGTATAAACAATACGATAGTTTCCATTTATTAGTTCCCGAATATTTTCGTTGCTAAATTCGGGAACAGTGCGTCCAATTCTTGGATGTTTTTCCAATACGTCAACTGCACTAAACAATCGTTTCACAACAATTTTAGCATATTTTTCAGAATCTATCGCTACATAATGCCCAATATCGTCTAAATCCTCTATTGCCTTGTCTGTCCAAACTAACTTAACCATTTCGATAGTTTTTGTTGGGCTTCTATTTTGGTGTTTACAACATTGTTTTGCGATTGTAGAAGTCCTGTTTGCACCTTTTCCACAAAAACCAGACGGTCAATAACATCATCAATAGTGAATACATCAGGAAGTTTGTCGGATACAGATTGTAGTTGTGTTTTCGTAATCATAGTTTTGTGTTTTTGAATAACTGTGCAAAGTTACAAATATTTCGGTAAACCTCCAAGAAATGTTAACGTTTTTTAACATCTGTATTGCATTTATAATATATAGACACAATACCATGAAAAAAGTTCATCTCTATTCTGTGGGCTATAAAATAGCCAATTTTATTACAAACAATCCTGATTTTTCATTGGATTTTTTATTAAACCTATTTGATTTGTTTAAATCTATGGCAGCATAGTTCTTCATCTACACATTCGCCGTTGCCCCATGGCAATTCTTATACTTCTTCCCACTTCCGCAAGGACACGGGTCGTTGCGGCCGATTTTCTTTTCCACGTGAACGGGAGCTGCTTTTTGTGCGGTGGAGGTGCGATTGCCCAAATATTCCTCGCGAGAGGTACGCATACGAGACGTATCTGTGCGCTGCACCTTGGCTTCACGAACATTACCGGGGTTTTGCATAGGAAGTTTGCCTAAACTTAAGAATGTACAGATGTCTTTGTTGATTTTTTGGATAAGGTTTTTGAACAACTCAAACGATTCAAATTTGTAAATCAACAGCGGGTCTTTTTGTTCATAGGCAGCGGTTTGCACGGATTGTTTCAAATCGTCCATCTCACGCAAGTGCTCTTTCCAAGCGTCGTCGATAATAGCTAAACTCAAGCCTTTTTCAACAGCGAACGGCACTTCTTTGCCTTGCGTTTCGTAGCATTTTTTCACGTTGGCCACCACATTCAAAGTTTTCTTGCCGTCTGTGATAGGAATGGCAATATTTTCGAAACTTGCGTTGCCGTTTTCGTACACATCTTTGATGGTTGGAAAGGCTTGTTCAGCAAGCATATCATTTTTCAGATGATAGGCTCCAAAGGCTTGTTCGTAAAGCGTTTCTGTGAGGTCGCCAACCGGTTTGTTCCAGAGGTCTTTTTCGTCGATTTGCGGTTCAATACCGAAGGTGCGGATGGCATCCATCGTGAAATCTTCGTAGTTGCGATTCTCACGATGTTCGGTAATCATTTGCTCGCTCGTGTCGTAGAACATATTGGCCACGTCGATGCTCAAACGATCGCCATACAAGGCATGACGGCGTTTTTTGTAAATGACTTCACGTTGCGAATTCATCACATCATCATATTCCAAAAGGCGTTTACGAATACCGAAATTGTTTTCTTCTACCTTGCGTTGCGCACGTTCTATGGATTTGGTAATCATGCTGTGTTCGAGCACATCGCCTTCCTTATGGCCTAATCTGTCCATCATCGACGAGATTCGTTCAGATGCAAACAAGCGCATCAAATCATCTTCGAGCGACACAAAGAACCGTGAACTACCCGGATCGCCCTGACGTCCGGCACGTCCACGCAACTGTCTGTCCACACGACGAGAATCGTGGCGCTCCGTACCAATAATCGCCAAACCGCCCGCAGTTTTCACATCCGTTGTGAGCTTGATGTCCGTTCCACGACCAGCCATGTTGGTAGCGATGGTTACAACGCCCGTGCGACCGGCTTCGGCCACAATATCGGCTTCTTTTTGGTGCAATTTTGCATTAAGCACATTGTGCTTGATGTTGCGTTGTTTGAGCATCCGGCTTAACAATTCGGAAATTTCAACGCTGGTTGTACCCACCAATACCGGTCGACCTTCGTCCACCAAATGGTTGATTTCTTCAATTACGGCATTGTATTTCTCTCGTTTGGTTTTATATACCAAGTCGTTTTGGTCATCCCGAACGATAGATTTATTTGTAGGAATCGTAACCACATCCAACTTGTAGATTTGCCAAAACTCCCCTGCCTCTGTCTCCGCAGTACCGGTCATACCGGCCAACTTGTGATACATACGGAAATAGTTTTGCAACGTAATCGTAGCATAAGTTTGTGTGGCAGCTTCGATTTTTACGTTTTCTTTGGCCTCAATCGCTTGGTGCAAACCGTCAGAATAACGGCGTCCGTCAAGAATACGACCTGTTTGCTCATCCACAATCTTGATTTTATTGTCCATCACCACGTATTCCACATCTTTTTCAAACAGCGTGTAGGCTTTCAAGAGTTGGTTGATGGTGTGCACACGGTCGCTTTGAATAGCGTAATCCCGCAAGATTTCCGCTTTGCGTTCGGCTTGCTGGTGTATATCTAAATTTTGTTTATCCAACTCGGCCAATTCTGCGCCAACATCGGTAAGCATGTATTGTTTGGCAGCCTCTCCCCCACCGGTTAGGAAGTTAATCCCTTTTTCCGTAAGATCGCACGAATGCTGCTTTTCATCAATCACAAAGAGCAATTCTTCATCCACTTGCGGCATGTTCTTGTTTTGCTCTTGCATATAGAAGTTTTCGGTTTTGAGCAAGAGGCTTTTCATGCCCGGCTCACTCAAAAACTTAATTAAGGCTTTATTCTTCGGCAATCCACGATGACAGCGCAACAATAACTGTCCGGCTTCTTTTTCTTGTGCATCTGTGGGCGTTCCGCTCATCAACCGTTTCACTTCTGCCAACAATTGTGTGGCTAAATTACGTTGCGCGTTGTATAATTTCTCGATTTGCGGACGATAAACTTCAAACTCTTGATCGTTGCCTTTGCTCGTTGGACCGGAGATAATCAACGGCGTACGGGCATCATCAATCAACACGGAATCGACCTCATCGACGATTGCGTAATGATGCTTGCGTTGCACCAATTCCGAAGTATTACGGCACATGTTATCGCGCAAATAGTCGAACCCAAATTCATTGTTTGTTCCGTAGGTAACGTCGGCCAGATAAGCGTTTCTGCGATCATCAGAACTTGGCTCGTGCTTGTCGATGCAATCTACTTTCATGCCGTGAAATTCAAACAACATGCCCATCCATTCCGAGTCACGTTTGGCCAAATAATCATTGACCGTAACCACGTGAACACCGCGTCCCGCAAGGGCATTAAGATAAACCGGCAACGTAGCCACCAACGTCTTTCCTTCCCCTGTGGCCATCTCGGAAATCTTGCCTTGATGCAACACCGTACCGCCAATCAATTGCACATCATAGTGAATCATATCCCACTTGATGAGGTTTCCACCGGCCATCCATTCGTTGGCGTAGTAGGCTTTTCCGTCGTGAATATTCACATTATCACGCTTGGCGGAAAGGGTTTCGTCCCACGGCATGATGCTCACTTCCACTTCGTTATTTTCGGCAAAACGTTTGGCCGTGGACTTCATTACCGCAAAGGCTTCGGGTAAGATTTCGAGCAGAATTTCCTCGATTTTCTTGTTGAGTTCGGTTTCGAGTTTATCTATTTGGTCGTAGATTTCTTCTTTTTCTTCGATGGGACAATTGGCATCATCGGCCATTGATTTGAGGCGAGCGATTTCGTCTAAATCCTCTTGAATATAGGCGTTGATACGGTTTTTAAATTCCTGTGTTTTGGCACGAAGTTCGTCGTTCGACAGTTTTTCGATTTCCGTATATGCGCTCAACGTGGCTTCTACGAGCGGATTGATTTCTTTCAGGTCTCGTGTGGACTTATCGCCCAATAATTTTTTAATGAATCCTAACATGGTATTTCTTTTTTAATCTGCAAAGGTACGAAAAAATTACGAATTACGAATTACGAATTACAAATTTTGTAGTTGTTGATGTTTTTTTTGTTTGATTCTGATAAATTTATGCCAAATGTTAAAAAACTTTAACATTTAAATTATACGAAAAATGAATTTTCCATAAGCAAATAAGGACATTCTCTATTAGAAAATGCCCTTATTTGGGAGGTTTTTGAAGCACTATTGGCGTATCGCAAACCGAATTGTATCACAAAAACACAAAAATATTTTCAATCTACCAAATATTTTAGTTAAAATTTCTTTTATCCATTTAACGCAAACATAATCGGTAGTGTAAATTGCACACGGACAGTCTTATTTCGTTGCTTTCCGGGCGTCCATTTTGGCATATTTTTTACAACACGAACGGCTTCCTCATCGCAACCATCGCCGATACCTTTTGCAACTTTTACATTAGAAATAGTGCCGTCTTTTTCAACAACAAAGGTTACTGCCACCATTCCTTTAACGCCTTTTTCGCGAGCTTTTGCCGGATAGCTTAAATTTTCCATCAAATACTTATTACGAGCATTTTCGCCACCGGGATATTGGGGCATCTCTTCAACGATTGTAAAAACGTCATCCGGCGATTTCATCGAAACGATAATCACGCCGTTTTTCACATTCGGACCATATTGTTTAATGGCCGAAGAATCCTTCAAAATCGTAACAGACTCGATATTGTCGGTATTCAAATCATCGAGATTTCCGGTGAATTCTTCGCCGTCAACGATGATCATTGGTCTTTCGGAGGAATTTCCCCCAATCTCTTCGCCATCTACAATGATTGAGGATTCTCTCAACACGACAGATTCTGCGTTGGAATTGGATACTTCGACTTCCGAAGTGGCCGGTTTTTCTTGGCAGGCAAACAAAAATGTGAGCGCCAAAGCAAGTGGGACGAACGCCAAATACCGAGCTTGGTTCAGCATTTTGGCTGGTTTTGATAATTGCATCATGATTCTTTTTTTTATGGGTGAGTAATTAAATGAGTGAACTAAAATCGGTTGTTTGCCGATGATTTTTTGGAGTAATATTTCAAAATATTGATGTTGATTGCCGCCATTCTCCAAGGCGCCACGATCGGCCAAAAACTCGTGATTCAAGCGCATTTCACGTTTCAAAAGCCATACAAACGGATTGAAAAATTGGATGATGCAAACGAGCTCCATCAGCATCAAATCCCAACTGTGTTTTTGTTGCACGTGAATTTGTTCATGTCGAAGCACAACCTCGCGTTCATCGCCGTTATACCACGTTTCCGGAATAAAAATACGATTGAAAAACGAAAATGCAGTCGGAATATTCTTACACAAAATAAGATTTCCTTTCTGATCTCCATCTCGTGAAAATGCCGTTAAACGCAGGATTCCAACGATTGCACGACCGGCGAAAAATAAAACACCAATCAAATATATCCAACCAAGAATAGGAAATATTGAAATCGTTTCCGCTTCCGAAATTGCGACCGGATTTAGCAAAATCGCCGGTTGAACTAAAACCGCTACTTGCTCGCTCGTAGCAACGTTTACCGGAATTTCAAAGTTCAAAAACGGCAACACCATTGCGAACATCACAAATCCCACCATCACAAATCGCCGACTGTTCAGATTGGCATCGTTTCTAACCAACGTTTTATACAACAGGTAGAACACCGCCAAAGCCACACCGGATGGGAGGATGTAGGCTGTCCAAAAGTCGGGAGAAATTACGTTTGTCATTATGTTGTTGTTTTAAAAATTACAAGGCGTCAGGTAACAGGTGTCGGGTAACCGAATACCCAACACCGGACACCCGATTACCGGTTACCATTTTTATGTTCTAAACGATGCAAAAGCTCGGAAATCTCTTCAATATCCTTACGCTTGAGCTTACCTTCTTCCACGAAAAAGTTAACCAAGTTGGCGTATGAATTTTGAAAATACGTACTGTTCAAGCGATTCAGCGAATTGGACAAGTATTGCGATTGCGATACAATCGGGAAATATTGATGTGTGTTTCCCAAACTGTGATGTCCGACAAAACCTTTCTTTTCCAAAATCCGAATAAGCGTGGATACCGTGTTGTACGCAGGTTTCGGCTCGGGCATCGACTCTAAAAGGTCGTTGACAAATGCGTGTTCTTTTTCCCAAAGCAGTTGCATAATTTGTTCTTCTCCTTTGGTCAAGGTTAATGATTCTTCAAAGTGTTTTTTTCTGGCCATGGCA
>JAITVC010000134.1 GCA_031286005.1 Bacteroidales bacterium | reverse complement strand
TCAGCAAGCCTTGCAACAAGCCTTTGCGGTCGGCTTGGGTTTTGATGGCCGGATTCCACTTGATTAAGGTATCGTATTTCTCATAATCTTCGTCCGAAAACCACAAATGATGCACGCATACCTCGCCGGTGATTTTCTTTTCGCGCAAAGGTTTTGCATCAAACAAACTCACTTCCTTTGCGGTGGACAAATGCAAAATGTGCAAATGTGTGCCGTATTTGTCAGCCAGTTCGGCAGCTTCGGCCGAAGAACGGTAACAAGCCTCTTCGCTGCGAATCAGCGGATGGTATTTAATCGGAATATTGTCACCCAACAGCTGTTGGTAATATGCGATATTTTGCCGGATAATCTCTTCTTTTTCGCAATGAACGGCAATGGGCAGGGCTATTTCGGAAAAAATAGCTTCCAGCGATTTCTTCTTGTCCACCAACATGTTTCCGGTGGATGACCCCATGAACACTTTGATGCCGCACACTCGCTTGTCGTCTATTTTTTTTAATTCGGTTAAATTGTCGTTGGTAGCGCCCAAATAAAACGAATAATTGGCAAAAGCATGTTGTTCGGCCAGTTCAAATTTATTATTTAAATCGGCAATGGTGGTTGTCTGCGGTCGGGTGTTGGGCATGTCCATAAACGAAGTAACTCCTCCGGCAATGGCGGCACGGCTTTCGGATGCTATGTCTCCTTTTTGCGTCAGACCCGGTTCGCGAAAGTGCACTTGGTCGTCAATGAGGCCGGGAAACAGCCACAAGCCTTCGGCCTCCAGCACTTCCGAATGTTCCAATATGGAAATAGGAGCCTCGCCTCTGAATATGTTCTTTATTTTTTCGCCTTCTATCAACACCGAGCCTCTAAAAGATTCGTGTTCGTTAATTATCAGTGCATTGTGTATTAATGTATTCATCTTTTTCTTGCAAATTTAGGAAAAAAATCGTTACGGGCGAATGAAAATTATCCATTAGAATTACAAATTATCGTTATTGGGTATTTGATGCAAATAACGGGTTGAGCTATATTGTATTTCGCCGACAAACGAAAAAAACGCCCCTGAATTGCAGGGGCGTTTTACTATTTTCTAATGTTGAAAAATCCGATTAAGCCTTTTTGTTGCCTTCTTGCTGTTGTTTCTTTTCTTTACGGCTCAACATTTCGTAAGCAATGGGTGTTGAGATAAATATTGAAGAATAAAAACTCAACGCAATACCCAAAAGCATGGCAAAGGTGAAACTGCGGATGGTATCTCCTCCCAAGATGAAGATACACAACACAACCACCAATGTACTCATTACCACATTTATGGAACGCGAAAGCGTTGTATTCAACGCATTGTTTACGATGGAGTAAATGCCGCTTTTCGGATATAAATGTCTGAACTCGCGCACACGGTCAAAGATAACCACCTTGTCGTTGATAGAGTATCCCACAACTGTCAATATAGCCGCAATGAACGTTTGATCTATCTCCATCGAGAATGGCATAATTTTGTGGAAGAGTGAGTAAACAACAATTACAATGGCAGCGTCGTGTGCTACGCCAACAAATGTTCCTACCGAGAATGCCACATCGCGAAATCTAAACAGAATATACAATGCCATACAAATGATAGCGGCAATAACGGCAGCAATGGCCGATGTTATGAGGTCTTCGGCAATGCTGGGACCTACGATTTGCGAACTTTGTATGTGGCTATCAATCGTTTCTCCGTTTTTCAGATAGCTACCCAAAGCTGAAGTGAGTTTAGCTTTGATTTCTTGTTCCACTTGTTCGCCATCGCTATCCACCTTGTAGTTGGTAGTAATACGCACCTGATTGCTCGATCCGATTGTAATTACACGAGCAGTAGCACCTTCAAATACAGGAGCCAATGTCTTTTCCATTTCGGCTGTATTTACCGGTTGATCAAAGCGAACAACATAGTTACGTCCACCGGTGAAGTCGATTCCGGCATTCATTCCTAACGTAAATATCGATACAATACCGGCTACGATAATGGCAATCGATATAGAATAAGCTACTTTTCTTTTTTTCAAAAAGTCGAAATTGACATGCGCCAACATATCTTTAGATATAGAGGTGCAGAATGTAAGATTGAGCAGTTTCCCTTTCGAGAACGCATATTCATATACCACGCGAGTAAGGAATACGGCAGTAAAGAATGAAGCAAAGATACCGATAATCAAGGTAGTGGCAAATCCCTGTATGGGGCCGGTTCCAAAATACACCAAAATAAGACCGGTGATAATGGATGTCAAGTTTCCATCAAAGATGGCCGAGAACGCGTGTTTATATCCGTCGAAAAGAGCTGATCGGGTGTTTTTTCCACCGCGCATTTCCTCTCGTGTACGCTCGTAGATAAGCACGTTGGCATCTACCGACATACCAAGTGTCAGCACTAAACCGGCAATACCCGGCAGGGTCATTATTGCTCCAATCGAAGCCAAAGCTCCCATCGTGAAAAACAAGTTGATGAGCAATGCACCGTTGGCAATCATACCCGGTATGAAGCCGTACAGTATGCACATAAAAATCATCAGCACAATCAGGGCTATGCCGAATGACATCATACCGGCATTAATGGCTTCCTGTCCTAACGACGGGCCTACAATATCTTCTTGCACAATACGTACGCCGGCTTTCATTTTACCCGATTTCAGCACGTTTTCCAAGTCTTGTGCTTCTTCTACGGTGAAGTTTCCGGTAATTTGCGAATTTCCGCCTTCGATTTTATCGTTTACGTTGGGAGCCGAATACACATATCCGTCTAATACAATAGCAATCGAATTACCAACTTCGGCGCCGGTGATAGCTGCCCATCGTTTAGCTCCGGCCGAGCTCATCTGCATACTAACGCCCCATGCCGAACCTTTGGATACTTGGTCGGCTTTGGCCGAAACAACGACATCGCCGTCAAGTGCAGGGCCTTTTTTGGTACCATCGCCACGTAACGCATACAGTTGATAGAACATTTCTTTTGAATCAACTGCTTTGAATCCCCAACGGAATTTCAGGTCGCTCGGGTAAGTGTCTTTATACCTATTTAATATGTAGTTTACCGTAGCAGTGTCTTTGCTGTGTATCATGGCTACAACA
>JAITVC010000052.1 GCA_031286005.1 Bacteroidales bacterium | reverse complement strand
TGCCACCGCCGTATTGTTGCTCTTCCAGCTTACGGCTTTGTTAGTGGCATTTGTGGGCTGCACGGTTGCCGTAAGGGTTTCGGCCTTGCCTATCTCTATGTTTGCGGAGGCTTTGTTCAAAACAACTCCGGTTACAGGTGCATGCACCGTTACAGTACATCTTGCCGTGGCTCTACTATTAATAGCGGTGGCGGTAATGATGGCAGTGCCGGGCGCAATGCCCGAAACCTTACCAGATGTATTGTTGCTGGTGCTGCTTACCGTTGCCACCGCAGGGTTGCTGCTGCTCCACATTACAGTATTGCTGCTGGTAGCTGCGGGCGTTAACACGGCGGTAATGTTTCCAGTATTTCCAGTATTACCTACCGGTATGTTTAATACGGTTGGGTACAGACTTATCGTTGTGGTGCTCGTAACCTTCACAGAAAATAGGTACCCATAGTCTATGCCGACTACCGTCGGCATCATAAACTTTAGGTAGCGTGTGCCATCGGGTAGGGTTTTAGTGGCGTTAGCAACGGCTGAACTGCCCGTAAAATAGCCCTGGTAGGTAAACGTGACCCCGTCGGGCGAAGTGTACAGCACTAAGCGGTTGCCGAACCTTGCCGAAACAGTAAGACTCAAGCCTATTGCACCTGCCGGAATAATAGCAGGAGTGGTAGCAGAGGAGTTGGCCTGTAAAAAAAACAGCGAACTACCGTAGGTTGATGCATTTAGCCAGGCAGCACCGAGCAGCGTCCACGTGCTCACATCGCTAGCAGAGGTAATGTTGTTTTCGTAAAGCACAGTTTGCGCCTTAACGCTGTGTGCCACGCCAAAGCACAGGCACGCCATAACAATGAGTTTGAAAAATGGTTTCATGGTTTTATTGTTTTTTTTGGGTAGATTCAAATTTATTGCAAAGATAAGCATTTTTTCGCTAAAAACCATAGATTAAAATAGATTTTTTGTTAAATTTTTTAAAAATTTGGGGTGGATAGGGAATGGGGATTAGCGAATAGTGATGGATTATGATATTATTTGGGGGGTTCGTACTTTGTTCGAACATTCTTCGGTACTTGTTCGCTCATCCTTCGCTCGTTCTTCGCTCGTTCTTCGATTAGCATTCGAACAATGATCGAAGGAATATCGAATAAGTATCGAACGAGGTACGAATAAAGCATATCAATTATATCGCCAAATTCGGAAGTAAAACCTTGCCAAATTCGGAAGTTTTATGTAACCCCGTTGTACAACCGGTTGTAACCCAAATCCGGCCGTAACTTTGCACTCGGAAAACGACCCCGTGGCTTGAGGGTGTAAAAAACGATTGAGGACGTTCGGCCGATGCTGTGCATCGGTCGGATTATCCCAGCGGGCTTTGCCTGCGATAAGACAAAAATTAAGTACTTGCACAGGTCAAAAGTTTTATGTAAATTTGCAAAAAAAATGTCAGTGGGGTATAAATTATCAGTGTGAGATGGAAGACGTATTAGTTTGCTCATTTGGACAGAAAGGCAAAGCCTGTGAGAATAGACCGACCAGGCGTGCAGCCTCGGCCGAACGTGGAAGAAATGGCGGAAGAATAAATTTGTAGGGGCAGACCTGTATGTCTGCCCCCTTATCTAACAAAACAAAAAACACTTAATGTATGAAAAAAACAATTCTAACCCTAATCCTTGCAAGCGGACTTACCGTTGCTCTCATGGCACAAAATGCTGCCAAAAACCAAGACAAATGGACAATTACCAATTGTGTTACCACGCTTGACCCGTCCAAAGCGGATAAAACCAATGTGGGTTTTCAATTTTGGTTTGCCGATAAAAATTTCCTTGATGGAAGAACGTTGAAGATGAGTACCGTTGCGCCTCGACAACGTGTTCATGCTCCACATCAACACGAAGAAGACGAGTTTTTCTTTGTTGTGGAAGGCTCTGCAAAATACTATCTTAATGGAGATTCTATCGTTGTCCAACCTTATACCACATTCTACGCACCGCCGTTTTCGCTGCATGGTATTGCCAATGCCGGGGATACGGAATTGAAATATCTCGTTATCAAAAAGTACAATCTTAATAAATAGAGTGCAATT
Source organism: Bacteroidales bacterium (assembly GCA_031286005.1). The sequence continues at coordinate 10,692 of JAITVC010000052.1, read as the reverse complement.
CTAATAATTTCAAAATCAAGGCATGCGATGGAGCATAACGCCGAGTTTGGAATTATTAGGGTACTGGGTCGTAGCCCTCGCCACCCCATGGATGGCATCGCGAAACACGCTTTAACGTCAGCCAAAAGCCTTTGAAAACACCGTATTTCCGAAAGGCTTCGAGGCCATATTGCGAACAGGATGGCGTGAACCGGCAACTGTTTGGAAAGAATGGCGAAATGGTGTATTGATACACTCGAATTAAGACAATAAATGGAAAAATGAAGACCTTTTTCATTTGATTTTATCCAATAACTTCGGTAAATGCTCTTCTACAAAGGTATAATCGGGCACTTTGGGAGAGGAATAAATAATGGCCAACGAACTGATGTGCGACTCAGATAAATGTTCGGCTTTGTGTTTGCGATATACCTCGCGAATTAAGCGTTTGGTACGGTTTCGGTCAACGGCATGTTTTTGAAAACGTTTGGGAACGGAAATCAAAATCTTGGGCAATCCCATGTCTTCGTCCGTATGCACACGCACATATTTCACTGTGAAACCACCCGAACGACGGGACTCTCCTCGTGCAAACAAATCATCAATAACGATTTTGGAACATAGACGTTCCGATTTCGGAAACGAGGCATTAACTCCGCTGATGGCTTCGCCGTTCATGTTATTTTTTTGCTTTGACTAATTGCGTCAGATAGGCGTCAATAGCGGAAATCATTGATGGATGTTCGGGGCTTGGCGCTGCGATGTCTAAACGCAAGTTGGCTTTTTCGACAGCTTCGGTAGTGGTTGAGCCAAAGGCCGCAATAGCCGTTTGGCCTTGCTTGAATTTGGGGAAATTATCCAATAGGGATTTTATCTCGGTTGGACTGAAAAAAACCAATATATCATATTTTGAAATCTTTAAATCCGACACATCATCCGATACGGTTCGGTAGAATCTTGATTTCGTTACTTTATATTTCGATTTTTCCAACGCTTTGGGCAAATCGGTTTTTCCAACATTTGAAATCGGAAGCAGATAATTTTCCGTGCGATGCTTATGAATTAAATCCATCATCGCTTCAAGCGATTGGTTTTTTGGGAAAAAGATTTTCCGCTTGCGATATTGCACATAGTTTTGCAAATAGAATGCCGTTGTTTCCGATGTGCACAAATATTTCATCTCAACAGGAATCTCGCAGCGCATTTCTTTCGCCATGCGGAAATAGTGGTCTACGGCATTTTTACTCGTAAAGATAACCGCCGAGAAATCTAAAATATCAATCCGCTCTTTCCGAAATTCGCGAGCCGGAACACCTTCTATCTTGATAAACTTACGAAATTCCACATCAAAAGCAAATTTTTCTGCAAGATCTTTGTAAGGGGATCGTTCACCTTCCAAAGGCGCCGGTTGAGAAATCAATACTTGTTTGATTTTGGTCATTGGTTGTTTTTTTGCCATAATTGCGTCTTGTCGTTTTCTTTGTTTGTTGTTTTACTGCCCTAACACGGTGTTTACAACAACGTAAATCAGGAGGTAATATCCAATTTCGAGGGTGCAAAAGTACAAAAAATTATGGACATATAAAAATTTTGTCAGTAATTTTACTTCCCAAAAGCTCCGAACACCGCGCCAGATATACCATACGGCGAATAAAAAAATCATTACCCACAAGGTTGCCGTTTGCACTTGCGTTTCGGCTAAAAACGCCATCAACAACAACGGTATAAAAAACAGACTTATGGAAACATTAAATACAAACAGCATTTGTAAATACAGCATACCGGCAGCTTGTTCTTTGAAAATGCTCGATGAAATCTTGATTAACATAACTTTTAGCAGATACATCAACCCAACTCCGGCCACAATACCTCCAAAACTTGTCAACACATTGGAACCTTGCAAAGGCCAGGCATCGAACCATGCGCCTAACCGAAAAACGACCAACGAAAAGCATAGCACGACCAACAGCAAAAACGGGAAAAAGAATGGCTCTGCAAACACATTTCCGTTGTGCTGCATACGACTGAACCGACGATGCCCAAGCGTTGCGCCTAAAATCTGCCCTACACGTTTGATATTAAAAGTAAGCAACCAAGCATACAACACAAAACAACCAAACAACAACACATACAACCAATCGCTAAACGGTTCCTTTCTCGGTACAACTTCTGCGTGCACAGGTTTCAACAAATGCTCTGAAAACAACGACGGGCGTTGAAACATCCCCACCTCAACCGGTTCCGGAAGTTCAAATACCGGATGCGTGTGGAAAATCTCGCTTTCGTATGGAGTAGGCGTATGCATAATCAAGGTGCAAAGATACAAAAAAATTGGTAATATTGTAATTTCAGATTTTTTTTGTATCATTGCAATACGTATAACCTCATAAAATTAAAAAAAACATGCAAAATTTAGTAAAACAAATCGAGGAACAAATCAATGCTTTCACCGAAAATGTAGAAGCTCACGTAGAAAAAGGTAACAAAGCTGCCGGCGCACGCGCACGTAAAGCTACGTTGGAATTGACGAAATTATTCAAAGAATTTAGAAAGAAATCTATCGAAACAACGAAATAATTAACCGTTGAATTAACGAAAGCACCGCATTTTGCGGTGCTTTTTTAATTTTCTTCACGGGCAAAATCCACAGCCCTGTTCACATGTTCGGCAAAGGCTTTGGTTTTCTTAAATTCGCTTACACAGAAATCGACTAATTTTTTAGGATCAGCGAGTAATTTTTCATCAAAATCCTGCACAAGCGAAAAGTTTTTTTGCTTGATGTATTCGATATACGGACTATCGGCCGGAAAACCTTTTGGCGGGCGGGATAGTTTTTCTTCGTTATCATCGTCCCAATCGAAACCATTGGCGGCTTTGATGGTTTTTAGGAAATTGGCGCCGTTGGATAAAATATCCTCACGAACGCTTTTTAAAACAATCGGCTCGGGATGGTACAAACCTACGGCAAGCATACAACCACCTAACCAAGCATTGTCTTTCGGCTCTATATGGAAATAATAACCGGCATTTCCGGAGCATTTTCCGCCTTTGCAAATGAATATGCCGATGTGGGTTTTATAAGGCGTTTTATCCTTTGAAAATCGCGTATCACGATAGATTCTGTATGAACAATCTTTTACCGTGAGACCGGCAATAGTCGGGTCGAATTTAGCAATACCGGCAATGAGTTGTTCGGTAAAATCGTTAACGTCTTTTTGAATGGCCTGATAGCGTGGTTTGTTGGCTGTAAACCATTCCTTAGTGTTGTTTTTCGTTAATTCTTTGAGAAAGGGAAGGGTGTTTTTCATGATGTTTTTGTGCAAAGGTACGAAATAATTTTGATTTTAATACCGGATAAAATAAAATCAACACAAAAATAATCAACACACCAACATAAAATTCCGGCTTCATTTTCTCGCTTTCGCCGAAAATTAAATAGGCTAAAATGATGGAATAAATAGGCTCAAAATTAACCGCAAAGGTAACAGAAAAGGCTGATAATTTTTTCATTAGTTCAACCATGGCAGTGAACGGATAAGCGGTGCAAATCCATGCCAAGATTACCAACCAAAGCCAATCGGATTGGGCTAAATCAGTCCAAAAACGACCCGTTTCGCCCAGCATTCGTGGAAGCGGAAACTCGGTAAATCCGGATGTTGTAAACGCTAAAAAAATCACGACCGGAATCATCGCACCGACTATTTCATAAAACGAAATAGTAATAGAATGAGCTTTCCCGGCCAATGTCTTGTTTAAGACATTGTTCCATGCTGCAAAAAACGCAGCAGCAATCCCCAAAAGCGCACCCAAGCCATACGACATATCCAAACCTAAAATATAGGCTAAAACCACAAAGACAATGAGGCTGATAATCACATCAAACCACTTGATTTTTTGGCGCTGGTATAAAGGCTCAAGAAAACTTGCAAACATACTTCCGGTTGCCAAACAACTCAACGCTACCGCCACATTCGAGAATTTTATCGCACTGAAAAAACAAATCCAATGCACCCCTAAACTCATGCCTACCCACATGTATTGTCGGAATTGTTGTTTGCTGATTGTAAACGGAATTTTCATCACCATCATCACGAGCCACAACGCTGGAACAGTAAGAGCCAAGCGGTAAAACACCAAACTTTCGGCCGAAAGCGAAATTAATTTTCCCAAGATTCCGGTAAATCCTAAGATAAACACCAGAATATGCAGATGAAGATATGATTTAACGAGATTTGATTTCAAATTTAGTTTTAATTTCCCCCATTCAACGCATTCGCTCCATTCGTAATTTCAATGATTTCGTTAGTAATGGCGGCTTGACGGGCTTTATTGTAGCGGAGTTTAAGTTCTTTTTGCAACTGAATGGCATTCTCGGTGGCTTTGTGCATCGATGTCATGCGCGCTGCATATTCGGCTGCAACAGATTCGGCAAAACGCATGTAGGTGCGCACTTTGAACGATATGGGAATGATGTTGTGAACCACCGAATCTTTATCCGGAGCATAAATATAATAATCCGGAAGCAAATCAGAAACCTTAACTTCCTCAATATCGTAAGGCAATTTTTGACGTACCACTGTTTCGTAAACACCGGCATTCACAAATAAATTGCTGACCATATCAATCAAATCATAAGTGTGATTCTTGTAGCTTTGCAACAAATCTTCCGCAATTTTATCAAACTTATCATAGTCGATATGATTCATAAATTCAATATGATTAGCCACCACTTTATAGGGCTGTTTAGCAAAAAACTCAACGGCCTTTTTGCCGAAGCACATGATTGAAATCTCCTTAACGTCGGGATTTGTGAGATAATTAGTCTGAATGTGATGCATGGCCGCTTTTAGCACACCGGTGTTGAATGCACCGCAAAGCCCACTATTTGAAGTAACCACCATCAGCATGACTTTTTCCGGTTTTCGCACCTCCAAAAATGGAGAACGTAAATGCGTGTCGCCATCCTGAACGGTTTGCAACATGACTTCGTGCAACTTGTTCGAAAATGGCCGCAAATGTAAGAGACTCAACTGCGCTTTACGCAATTTCGACGCTGCAATCAGTTTCATGGCAGCTGTGGTTTGCTGCGTTGAAGCGACTGTGGCGATGCGATTTTTTATTTCTTTAAGATTGGCCATTTTTTAACGTAAAAAAACTTATTTTTGGAATCCTTTGGCGATAAAAAGCGCTTCTTTTGTGAGGGTTTCAGCGGTTTCGTCGGATAGCGTTCCGGCTCTCAATTCGTCGAGTAAAGGCCGGTAATTAGATTCCAAATGATTAATGAATTGCCGTTCAAAATTGCATACTTCGTAAACCGGAACTAACTTTAAAAGACCTCTCGTTCCACAGAAGATAATCGCAATTTGATGCTCCACTTTCATTGGCGCATATTGCGGTTGTTTGAGGATTTCCACGTTTCGTGCGCCGTTGTCAAGAACGGTTTGTGTGGCGGTATCCAAATCGGAACCGAACTTTGAGAAAGCCTCTAATTCGCGGAATTGCGCTTGGTCGAGACGCAGCACCCCCGACACTTTTTTCATGGATTTGATTTGAGCATTTCCTCCCACACGAGAAACAGAAATACCCACATTGATGGCCGGACGTATGCCCGCAAGAAACAAGTTACCTTCCAGAAAGATTTGGCCGTCGGTAATCGAAATTACATTGGTGGGAATATAGGCCGAAATATCTCCGGCTTGCGTTTCGATAATCGGTAATGCGGTAAGTGAGCCGCCGCCTTTCACTCGACCTTTCAATGTTTCGGGAAGGTCGTTCATCTGTGCCGCAATACTGTCATTGGCGATAATTTTTGCAGCACGTTCGAGCAAACGAGAGTGCAAATAAAACACATCGCCGGGATAGGCTTCTCGTCCGGGTGGACGGCGCAACAGCAACGAAACTTCGCGATAGGCTACAGCCTGTTTCGATAAATCGTCAAAAATTACCAACGCCGGACGTCCCGTATCACGGAAATATTCGCCTATGGCAGCGCCTGCAAACGGGGCATAAAACTGCATCGCCGCCGCCGAAGAAGCGGTTGCCGCAACCACCGTTGTATAAGCCATAGCGCCATATTCTTCCAACGTTTGCACGATATTGGCAATAGTCGAACCTTTTTGTCCGCAAGCCACATAAATACAATATACAGGCTCGCCTCGATCGTAAAACTCTTTTTGATTGATAATGGTGTCTATAGCGATAGCGGTTTTTCCCGTTTGACGGTCGCCAATAAGGAGTTCACGCTGTCCGCGACCAATCGGCACCATTGAGTCAACGGCTTTAATGCCGGTTTGCAAAGGCTCGGTTACAGGTTGGCGAAAAATCACACCCGGCGCTTTGCGTTCAAGCGGCATTTCTATCAATTCGCCTTTGATTTCGCCTTTTCCATCAATCGGACTTCCCAAAGTGTCAACCACACGGCCAATCATGCCTTCGCCCACAGGCAAAGAAGCAATAAGCCCCGTTCGGCGTACCAAATGTCCTTCTTGAATATTTTCGGGATCGCCCAAAATAACAATCCCAACATTATCTTCTTCGAGATTTAAAACGATGGCCTTTTGTCCGGTGGTAACAAATTCGACTAACTCGCCCGATTGTGCGTGCGAAAGACCATAAACACGAGCAATACCATCGCCCACTTCGAGCACGGTACCCACTTCTTCAAGTTTGGTTTCAAAAGATAAACCGGATAACTGTTGTTTTAAAATGGCCGAAACTTCGGCAGGTTTAATATTTGCCATAATTAGATTTGAGATTCGTAAACATTGGATTCAAAATCACGCCGGAGTTTTCCAAGACGTGCGGAAAGACTGTTGTCAAACAGATAATCATCAAAACGCAATACCAACCCTCCAATGATTTGGGGGCGAACTTCCGTGCGCAGCTCAACGGTTTTGGTTGGTAGTTTCTCGGTTAGCACAGCCTGCAATTCATCCTTGTGAGAGGGCGATAGCTCATTGGCCGTATAGACTGTTACGGTGCGCAATCGATGCACCTTGCGATGCAATTCAATATACGCCAAAATGATACCCTGCACATTGCTGATACGAGATTTCTTCAAGATGAGTTGCATAAAATCCAACGTCAATTGATGAACTGAATCTTTGAACAAAGTATTCAAGATTTGGCTCTTTTGCGAGGGCTTAATAGCCGAGTTTTTTAAGAACAGGCGAAAGTCAGCTTGATCCAAAAGCAAAGCTCTGAGTTCTATCATATCATGATAAATCTCTTGCTCCAAACCTTGCTCTATGGCAGTTTGTTGCAGTGCTGTTGCATAGCGTATATCAACCTGTTTGGCCCGAATCATGACTTACGTAGATTTATATCTGAAATTGTTTTGTCAATAAGTCCATCGTATTGCTGTTTGTTTTTCAATTCTTCTCTGAGAATCTTTTCTGCAATATTGATAGACAGTTTAGCCACTTCATTTTGCAGTTCGACAATGGCGGCTTGTTTCTCTTTCTCGATGGACAGACGGGCATTTTCGAGAATCCGGTCATACTCTTTTTGAGCATCATTTTGGGCTTTCCCTATCAACTGTTTACTCGTCGTATTGGCATTTTGCAAAATTTCATCGCTTTGCGCACGCGCTTCTCGCAAGAGTTTTTCGTTGTCGGCATGAAGATTTTTAAGTTCTTCGCGTGCTTTTTCCGCTGCATGCAAAGCGCTCTCAATCGCTTGTTCGCGCTCTTTCAGCATGGATAGAATAGCAGGCCATGCAAATTTTCTTAGCACAAAAAACAGCACTAAAAAAATAAGCGTCATCCAAAAAATCAGCCCAACGCCCGGAGTGATCAGTTCCATTAGAGAACAACTACTAATAAGCAAACAACAACGGCGAGCAACGCACAACCTTCAACGAACGCTGCCGTTAAAATCATGTTGGTACGAATGTCGCTTGAAACTTCCGGCTGGCGGGCAATGGATTCAAATGCGGCTTTACCGATATTTCCAATACCAATAGCAGCACCAATGGCAGCGATTGCGGCTCCGATAGCAGCACCGGCTTTGGCAATGGGTGATAAATCAGTTGCAACTTGAGCAACAAGGTCTGTGGTAGCTTGTAAAAGTGTCATAATATTAAATATTTAATTGTTAATTTACTATTTTGTTATTTTCATTTATCTTTTAATTCATAACTCAAGAATGGTGTTCCTGCACAGCCGCCCCAATATACATGCTCGTCAGCAACGTAAATACAAACGCTTGCACAAACGCCACAATCAACTCCAAACCACTGATAAATAATCCAAATGCCATGGATACAAGCGATGTACCATAACCTAAATACATATTAAGTTGGCCAATGATGAAAATAATCGTGATAAATCCCAAAATCATAATATGCCCGGCCATGATGTTGGCAAAAAGCCGAATCATCAACACCAAAGGCTTGGTGAACAAGCTCATAATCTCAATTGCAGGCATAAGCGGAATAGGAATTTTTACCCACCAAGGCGCATTCGGATAATCCACCAGTTCGCGAAAATACGCACGTTTTCCACTAAATGTAGTGATGATAAACGTGAGCATGGCCAACACAAAAGTTACAGCAATATTGCCCGTAACATTGGCCCCGCCCGGAAAGAACGGAATTAATCCCAACAAATTGCACACCAGAATAAAAAAGAACAACGTGAGCAAGTAAGGCAAATAGCGATCCACATATTTCGCCGGTAAGCCCACTTTGGCAATGTCATCGCGAACAAAAATAATAATCGGTTCGAGCATATTTTGCAAACCTTTTGGAGCTTGATTTGAACCTCGTTTGCGAGATGTTCTCGACACCGAGATAAAAATTACAGCCAACAAAACCGCCGACATCAAAATAGACACTACATTTTTAGTCATCGAAAGATCGATGGGTTGTTTGGCCGAAATCTCGCCCGATGGCTCAATGTGAACAATCTTACCCTTGTAATCGCCTTCCAACATCAATCGAAAGCCTTGATAATCGCTGTGTCCATGATGAAACTTCGATGACATGAAAGCGTACAATCGACCATCGTAAATCAACAAAATCGGCAGAGGAATAGAAATCGGTTTTTCGCCAATCTCGATAATATGCCATTCGTGATTATCCAAAATATGTTCGATAATCAAACTACCGGCATCAAACTTTTCTTTCTCATGCGCCGCAGCACGGGCATTCAAGCAAAAAGCAACGAGTATTAGAATAAAAATAAACCGAGTACTTTTCCAAATCATGAAACAAAGGTACGAAAAAAAATGAGAACAGCAAAAGATAATTGCAGTAAAACCAATTAAAACTTGAAAATTTGCGACTTACCCTTCCCAACGATAGGGTCGAATAGTGCGCCTTCGGTCATTTCATTTACGAATATAGTGCCGATACAGATACCAAATCCAACGCCGAAGTTTAGCCAGATGCGTCGTGCTTTGATACGCCGAGCCTCTTCGGAATAGCCTTGATAATAGAGGCGATGCTCAACTAAAGGCAGTTCGGGGTGGCCGAGATTTTCGATTTTCACAGGCGTTAAGGAAGCCGGAATAGCCCAGCCCAATCCCAAAATCGGCCCTGCAAAAGGAATAGCCGAAAGCACCAGTGTGGTTACAGCCGGAGGGGTGTATTTCTTGTAGTTTCGCGTAGCAGCGTATTTACCTCTAATGTAAATTTCGCCCAAACGGTAAATCGCCGCCGTATCTTCAGCGCCAACATAAACAATATGCCCCAAGGGATGCTGTTCATCATACACGAATTCAAACAAGTTAGATTTAAGAATCACAAAGGTGTTCATTTTCCCTTCAACAGTTTGGCGAATTCGAATGTCATCCTGATCCACGATGAATTGATTAGGCAAAAGCCGTTGTCGAGGCATTAGTCCAACAAAGGGGTCTTGGGCTTGCATACTGATAAACAATAATGCAAATATACCGAACAAAATCTGTTTCATGATTTAAATAGTTTTAATATCACCCCGCAAAGGTACAAAAAATATTTTGAATAACAAAATAATAGATGGTGTTTTACTAACAAGGCGTGGTTAAAACAAGGGGGGAAATAGTGAATGGTGATTAGCGATTAGTGAAAAGTGTCTTTTTTTTGCTCAAAATACATATGCAATTCCAACTCCATTCGAGTATAGATTCATCTGAAAATACGCCGAAGAGTTCGGCGACGAGTAGTGTTGACTCTTAAAATTTTCAAGGATTTGTTTCCGTTTATTTCCGCCACTGATCATAAGCGGAATGCCAACACCCAACCCAACAGCCCCGATAGCCATCAATACGGGTCCTACCTTTTTCAAATTTCCATTATCACTTTCAACACGGAACGGCCCCATTGAAACGTAACTGCTGCCTCCTTCGGGCATAATCATACATAATCCTCCCATCGCTATAAATCCCACGCCGGCAGCACCTACAACGATTCCGCTTATTTCCTTCATTATCCCTGTCCTATATTGCGAATATATCTCCGGTTTATAGGTTTTCATATCCTCCAATACGATTTTGTTGTGCGGAATGGGAATGGTTGCGTCTTGTGCAAAACATGTGCTCGTAATTATAACGAATTGTATGCAGGCTAAGGATAAAATGATTTTTTGGTTCATGGTATTGATGTTTTAGGGTTTGGAGTTCGTAACTAATTCCGGATACAAAGATAAGCGTTTTTTTTGAATTAAGCAACATTTTTTAGTTTTGTAAATTCGTCAATGGTTAGGTTTCCTAAAGCGGAATGTCTTCTAATTT
>JAITVC010000046.1 GCA_031286005.1 Bacteroidales bacterium | reverse complement strand
GTGGTGGGATTGCCTACTTCCCTTTTGAGCATGAACGTTTGGGATTTTATTTTGAATTCTCATCAGGTCATTGGCTGTTAAAAAAGAGAAGATATGGAGAAGATATGGGGCGCAACGACTTTCGTTGGGGCGTGAGTTATAAATTTAGAAAATAACTTAAAACCACTTCTAAACTAATTACAAAACAATGGGCGAAAAATATTTCGCTCCTGCAACAATCAAGGGCGGCAAACCCCGCCCCAATAAATCACAATAAAAAATTCCAAACTCTAACTAAAACGGCACCCAAAAAAGGTGCCGTTTTTCGTGTTTGGTATTTTTTTTGTACCTTTGCAGTGTTATTTAAAAAAACGTATTTGTAATAAAGGGATATGACCGTTAGATTCCGCTATATTGTTTTACTTTTAGGCCTTGCATGGAGCTTTGGGGGATTTGCTCAAAAGCCGTGGAATGGGGCTTTGCCTAAAATTCGGTCTTCGTCGGATTTTTCGGTATGGACGGCTGTCAATTACAATCTTTCGCAGTTTGTTTATAGCACCGGAACAGAAAGCAATTCGATAGACTACATGTCGAACAGCCGATTGCTGCAAACCATCGCTTTGGATTATGCGTCTTACACGCTGCAATATACGTTTCGGTTGCCGTTCAATACGTTGGACAACAATAGTCCGCTGTCGGATTACGACCGATTTTCAACCGGTTATGGCGCTGAAAATTGGGAAATAGATGCCTATGTTGGGCGTGTAAAAGGCTGGTTTGACGTAAGCGACAGTAATGAAACCGACAACGGGGAACCTATTAACCTCAAAGAAGATTCGCGCTATCGAAGCGATATTCAAATGTATACGGCCGGTTTGACGGCTTTTTATTTTTTGAGTGAAAAATACCGGTATTCGCACGCCATGAAATTCGCCTATCTTCAAAATAAATCGGGCTTTACGTTTTATTCGAGTTTGAAGCATAAATACCAATGGGTTAGTGGGGATAGCGCATTTTATCCCACAGGGATGAGATTGATTGAAAACCCGATGAACGGGCTGCAACGGTTGTTTATTTTTGAAAGTAGTATAACCTTTGGATTTACGGGACTTTGGACGAATAAAAACTGGTTTCTTCGGGGCTTAATCGGTTTTGGGCCGGGTATCCAAATTCAGAATTATAACAAAAACGGCAAATCGCGCACACGGCCGTTTATTGCGCCTGCGAGCGATTTAAAACTTAGTTTCGGCTATAAAACAAATGGGTTTTATACCTCGATCAATTTTCCGGTTGATTTGATGTTTGTGTTTTTGCCGGATGAAAGCAATTATTTTCAACACAATACGTTCTTTAGTTTTTCAGTTGGTTTTCAGATGCATGATTTGATGAAAGCGGCCAATAAACGTAATCTTCGCGATGGAGCCGAAACATTTTAAAGCGTTTTTGCAATTGGAGAAATCGTTGTCCCAAAACACGATTGATGCCTATTTGCACGATGTTGCGCTGTTGCAAACCTACGCCGAAATGCAGGATAAACAGCGTTCTATCGACGCATTTCAAGCCAACGATGTGCATCAATTCTTGATTTATCTCACCGAATTGGGTTTGAGCGCATCTTCGCAAGCCCGTATCATTTCCGGACTTAAAGCCTATTACCGGTTTCTGATGATGGAGCAAATCATCTCGCAATCGCCAATGGATTTGATTGATGCCCCGAAATTGGGTCGCAAACTGCCGGATACGTTGTCGTTGGCCGAAATTGAACAATTGATTAGCCATATTGATTTATCCAAATCCGAAGGGCAACGGAACCGAGCTATCATTGAAACACTTTATGGTTGCGGGTTGCGAGTGTCGGAACTCACAGAATTGAAACTGTCGAACTTGTTTTTTGAGGAGGGTTTTATTCGTGTGATTGGAAAAGGGAACAAAGAGCGGTTGGTACCCATCGGAGCCGTTGCGCAGAAACAGATTTTATTATACATCGAACACTATCGCAAGTTTTTAACAATTGCCAAAGATGCTGAAAACATCGTATTTCTAAATCGGCGGGGCAATAAACTGTCCAGAGTGATGGTTTTTTTGATGATTAAACAATTAGCCGAATTGGCCGGACTTCGGAAAACAATCAGTCCGCACACCTTTCGCCATTCGTTTGCCACACATTTGATAGAAGGCGGCGCCGATTTACGTGCCGTTCAAGATATGTTAGGCCACGAATCCATCACGACAACAGAAATTTACACCCATTTAGACCGACGGTTTTTGAAAGAAACCATCATGTTGTATCATCCGAGAAATTTTGCATAAAAGCACCTGACAAAATGTCATGTTTTTCATTTTCCCGACATTCTACTTTTTGATAAGAAATTGGAAAAAGGCACTTTTTTAACGCTTTTTTCTCAAAAGTATCCTTCGCTCATCCTATACTGATCCTATACTCATCCTATACTGATTCTCTAATCTCTCTTTCTTAAAAATTTTGCTCATGATAAGAGGCGCTTTTGAGACTGACAAAATGTCAGTCGAATTGAAAACTTCGATTTCGGTTAGACAAATTTTTTAAGTCAAAATTTTGTGGTATGGGATAATTTGCATGTGCTTTTAATTTTTAATTTTTAATTCTTCATTTTTTTTCGTATCTTTGCAAGTCAATATTATCACAATTTTATGGGAAAAATTATTTCTATCATTAACCAAAAGGGTGGCGTGGGCAAAACGACCTCTGCGATTAACTTGGCAGCGAGTTTAGCTGTTTTGGAAAAGAAAACCTTGCTGATTGATGCCGATCCGCAAGCCAATGCCACATCGGGATTGGGGTTTGTTCCTCATAATATTACAACCGGCATCTACGATTGTATGGTGGATGGCATCGATCCGTACCAAGTTGTTCTCAAAACCTCAACGCCAAACTTGGATTTGATTCCTTCCAATATTGATTTGGTTGGCGCTGAAATAGAGCTTATCAACTATCCCAATCGGGAACATGTGATGCACCAAGCCGTAAGCAAGATCCAAGACGATTATGATTTCATCATCATCGACTGTTCGCCATCGTTAGGATTGATTACGCTGAATGCCATGACGGCCTCCAACTCTGTTATTATCACCGTTCAATGCGAATATTTTGCGTTGGAAGGATTAGGCAAGCTATTGAGTACGATTAAAATTGTGGAATCTCGTTTTAACCCAAAATTAGACATTGAGGGCATTTTGCTAACGATGTATGATGCTCGCACACTTTTGTCGAAGTTGGTTGTAGAAGATGTGCAAAAACACTTCCAAAACTTGGTATTCGACACGATGGTCTACCGCAATACCAAATTGGGCGAAGCGCCAAGCTACGGCCAAACGATTTTGGAATATGACGCATCATCGCGCGGTGCGCAGAATTATCTGAATTTAGCGCGCGAAATCTTGCAAAAAAACGATTTGACGAACATCAAAAACGCCGAAAAAACTATTTCCGAACATGAGTAAAACTCCACGAACATTAGGCAGAGGCCTTGATTCCTTAATGGGCAATATCGAAGCCAAACCGCTTCGCCATCATTCTGAAATTCCCGAAACCACCATCGTTGGCAGTATTTCGGAAATTCCGATTAACGATATAGACCCTAATCCCGAAAATCCACGCAAGGATTTTTCGGAAGATTATATCAACGAATTGGCTGCATCTATTAAGATTGACGGCATTATTCAGCCGATTACTGTTCGTAAAAATGTCGGCCGTTACCAAATTATTTCGGGTGAACGCCGTTTGCGTGCAGCCAAAATTGTAGGCTTGAAAACTATGCCTGCTTACATTCGCGTGGCCACCGATATGGAAACCTTGCGCATGGCCATCGCCGAAAACATTCAACGCAAGGATTTAAATCCGATAGAAATTGCCATTACTTACAAGGCCTTGATGGACGGCATGAACCTCACGCAAGAGAAATTGAGCGAACATGTGGGTAAAAGTCGTCCCGTTGTAGCCAACCAGTTGCGTTTGCTCAAACTTCCGGCAGAAATTCAGTTAGCCTTGAAAAATGAAGAACTTTCGATGGGACAGGCCAAACCCTTGATTGGTTTGGAAAGCGACGAAAAGCGTATCGAGATTTTTCATCAAATTATCAACAACGGATTATCCGCCCGTCAAGTGGAAGACCTCTGCAAATCTTCCGAAACGTCTGAAAACAATAAGAAATCCGGGAAAATTGATAAGCATACCATCTCTGACAAATTGGACCAAACTCAAGAAGAGTTGTCGCAAAAATTAGCGACTCCGGTTACCTACAAAATATCGAAAAGCGGCAAAGGCCAAATTGTTATAGCCTTTAATACGAAAGAAGACTTTCATCGCATTGTGTCGATGTTAAAATAACTATTTTTGAAACGAACTTACTACATATTCGGATTGGTCGGTTTTCTGTGCGCATTGAATTTTGCGGTTTATGCGCAAGATACAACCGCCGTAGCAGAGCCGGTTTCCGAAGCACAAAATCCTATCCGGTCGGAAGTATTGGTTGAGACTGAAAAACCGCAAGACCTTCCCAAAAAACGACTGCTTGCATTGCCCAAAGAGAAAAATCCGAAAGTAGCCACTTGGCTCTCGGTGGCTCTTCCCGGTGCAGGACAGATTTACAACGGGCAGTGGTACAAAGTTCCGGTTATTTACGGAGGAGTAGCAGCGTTGTATTACTTTTATCAAATGAATATAGATGAGCGCAATCTGTATCAAGCAGAGTATCGTGGCAGATTGTCGCAAGATACGCTGTTTAATCCAAACCCTCTTTTGGTGCGCTACAACAATGAACAAATTCGAACCATGCGTGATTATTACCGGCGCAATGTCGAGTTTGTCTTTATCCTTTCGGGATTGCTGTATATTCTGAATATTGTTGATGCTTGCGTGTTTGCGCATTTGTCGTCGTTTGATGTAAGCGATAATCTTTCGTTGCGCATACAACCCTATGCCACTCCAGATTTAGTACCATACGCCGCCAGCCAGCGAATGCCAATGAATGGCGGATTGAAATTAACCTTTACATTGAAATGAAAATCGCATTACTCGGATACGGGAAAATGGGTAAAACCATAGAAGAAATGGCGTTGGCAAAAGGCCATACCATTGTTGCCAAAATTGACTGTGCCGAAGATTGGAAACGTTTGGAAAATGAAATCAAACAGGCGGATGTGGCCATTGAATTTTCAATGCCGCAAACCGTAATTGAAAATATTTATCACTGTTTCGATTTACACCTTCCCGTTGTGGTTGGAACAACCGGTTGGAATGCTCAAAAAGACGAGATTTTTGCTTATTGCAAAGCGCATCAAAACACCTTGTTTCATGCGTCTAATTACAGCATTGGCGTGAATTTATTTTTTGAACTGAACAGCCACATGGCTCGTGTGATGCAAAATTATCCGGACTACCATGTGCATGTTGAGGAAGTCCATCATTTACAAAAATTAGATAAACCAAGCGGAACGGCCATCACGTTAGCCGAGGGTGTATTGGCCAATTATCCAAAGAAAACATCGTGGACCTGCGATGCACCGTCAGAAATTTCAGAAATCTTAAATATAAAAGCTATCCGAGAAGAAGATGTGTTTGGCATTCACGAAATTTTTTACACATCCGACGAAGATACCATCGAAATCCGACACGAAGCTAAATCTCGCCGTGGTTTTGCCAAAGGTGCGCTGCTTGCAGCAGAATGGCTTGTTGGCAAAACAGGAGTTTACACAATGTCGGATCTATTAAATATAAATAATAGCAAATAAATATCATGTTACAAATCTTATTCATTTTAATTGTCGTTGCGCCTGTTATCGCAAGCCTTTATGTTATTTTTGAACAACAAGGCCGAAAAGGTTGGGAAGCCATTGTTCCCGTTTGGAATTTGTGGATTTTGATTCAAATTACCAATAAATCATGGTGGTGGATGTTGTATTTGTGCATTCCGTTTATCAATATTTTTGTGTTGCTGCTACTGCTCATCGAACTTTCCGTAGGCTACAAGCGCAATGCCATTTGGGAATATTTCTCGGCAGCGGTATTGCCGTTTTTGTATTTCCCCTATTTGATTTGGGCGAAAAAGGAAGTGTTTGCACAACCAAAAACCTTACCCGTTTTCAAAAAAAGCATAGCACGCGATTGGTTTGACACGATTATTTTTGCTGTGCTTGCTGCAGCCATTGTGCGGATGTTCTTCTTTGAGAATTATACCATTCCAACTTCGTCTATGGAAAAATCCATGTTGATTGGCGATTATGTTTATGTCAGCAAGATGGCCTATGGCGCACGTTTGCCGCAAACGCCGATTGCTTTTCCATTAGTTCATCACACCATGCCGTTGACCAAAAATACAAAATCGTATATGGATGCGGTGCAATTGAATTACAAACGCTTTTTCCAACGTAAAACCGTTCAACGTGGCGATGCCGTTGTATTCAATTTCCCTGTTGGCGACACGGTTGCAACACAATTTCAAAGTTCGGCAGATTACTATTCGTTGTGTCGTGAATACGGTAGAGACCGTGTTTTGAGCGACAGATTGAATTTTGGAGAGATTGTGGTTCGTCCGGTTGATAAACGAGAGAACTTTGTGAAGCGCTGTGTGGGTGTGGCCGGTGATACGCTGCAAATTATCAATCAAGAAATTTATATCAATGGCCAATTGGAGGAGTTTCCTCAAAATAGCCAGTTTAACTATCAAATTTTGCCTAATCCGTTAGTGATTTCCAAAACCCAATGGCGTGAATTGGGCATTTCCAACGAAGATATTAATATGCTTTACAGCTATGCGGTTGTCCCATTGACTGAGGAAAC
>JAITVC010000289.1 GCA_031286005.1 Bacteroidales bacterium | reverse complement strand
TTTATTAGGACGAACATCGGCTTGGGCCTTGCGACACCATTGCTTATGAAAATGTGTGCGGCAACGATCTCTGAAAATTACCGCCAATCCTGCCAAGATAAATAAAACTGCCCAGAATAAATTTCTATACATCATGAAATCCATCGGAAATTCAAGTCCCTGCACCCGATAAATTCGAGGCAATAGGAAATAACATCCAACCACCAACAACACAACAGCGTTGAGAAAATGCCGGCACATCAGCGCAATCAAGCCAAGTGCAACAAGCAGCATAGGCCATGAAATTAGAATTTTAGTGATTTCAAAGGAAAGGAAACCGGTAGTCTTCAATAAAAAGAGGCCTCCTACAAGAATCAGCAATACTCCGATATTTGCACTGATTCCTAATCCAACGATTCTGATGTTTGATGTGTTTTTCATAACGATATAGATTTAAATTTTTAGCAAAGATACAAAAAATTATCGAATAATTAGCGTGGTTTTAAATCGGATGAACCCGAAAGGTCGTGTTCCACAAGACGAGGATAGCCGTCATAACGCAAGGTACTTGCACCGGACAAGCGGCATCTCAATGTTTCAAAAACAGTGCATCTTACATGACTTGCTCCAGATAATTTAGCGTTCAAATCATCGCAAGACATTTCATAGTCTAAAAACCTGCTGGCGTCTTCCAAATCCAAGTCTAATTCCCCGCACTCGCCTTCTACCTCCATTTCAGAACTGCCCGACTGTTTGACTTTAACAGAGTTTGCAAAAATGGCTCCCGAATATTCCGAAGAACCGGAAAGTCTAACCGAATATTTATCGGCATACACTTTGCCATCAAATTCGGATGAGCCTTTAACTTCGGCTTCAACGGAATTAGCGTCAATTATTCCCGAAAAAACCGAAGATCCGGAAAGGTCAATCACGCAAGTCTGGGCATACACATCACCTTCGAGGTTGGAAGATCCGGCCACGTCGATTCGCAATTCATCGCATTGCATGGAGTCCAAATAACCTTGGGATGCTCCCGAAAGTGCAAGTTTCTTCAAATCCCTAACTGTGGCACGAATGGTAATATTTGCACCCTTTCCGAGAAAAGATATGGCGTCAAAGTCGATATAAACATCTTCTCTAATCTGTTCGAGATTGAGATGCGGAAGCACATTGTCGTCGATGGTAATTTCCAATTGGTCTTTGTCGCCCTCCGAAACGTAGAGAGTGGCCTCATCAGACACATGGATGCCGGTTATTGCGGCTCCAAAATTCGAGTAGGTTTCTGTAACCAAATTGCCCGATGGACGAATGCGTTCATGTCGAGTGCAGGATGCACTGATTAATAAAGTTGCTATAAGGATATATGTTATTTTTTTCATGATATTAAGAGTTTATAAAGTTTGTAAAGTTTATAAGGTTTATAAAGTAGGTTTGAATGTAGTAAGGGCGCATGCAATACGACCTTAAGATGACGTGATTAGAATTTAATGGATAAACCTACATCCAAACTAACATCCCACGACAAAGCATGGTCTTTAAACGAAGAACGTCTGTCATCGCCAAATCCATCCCAATCTACCCAATAGTTGAAGGCAGGTGTGATTTTCAACCCGATTTTGTCACCCCAATAATAGGCCAAACCGCAACTTAACGTACCAAAATTATCTTGATACTCTAACTTCATATCTCGCCTGTAATAGGATACATTATTGGCATAAATGGCGCTTTGCAAAAAGAGCGAACCAACAAGGCGAGTATTGTTTCCAACGCCCAACCGAAAGGCTAAATTGCCATCCTGCCAAGATGTTCCTGCGGCCATTATACCATGAAGTTTATACCCCCCGATACGATAAGTAAGATAACTTGTACTATAAGTGTTGTGGCTAAATTCCAATTCTTGGAAACGATCTTTCTTCAAGAAATTGAACAAGCCTATCGAAACCCCGCTTTTAATCGTATCCACTTTGTTGAAGAAACCGATTTGCACGCCCGACAAAGTTTTAGTAGAGTTCACAAAGCCAATTTGAAGACCTTTCACTTCGTCGGCACGATTATAGATACCGGCCATTTGTGCACCATGCACATACTTTGCCTCGTTGGCAATGGCGCTCGCTTGCATCCCCGAAAGGGAATCGGCAGCATTGTAAATGCCGCTCCATTGAATGCCTTCCACATCATCGGCAATACTTACAATCCCGGCTGATTGAATGCCTCTCATATTACCCGATTGGTTCAAAATACCGGCCCATTGAAGTCCTTTCACTTCTTTGGAAAAGTTGCAAATCCCCGCCCATTGAATGCCCTCAACCTGTCCGGAAAGATTCATTAATCCGGCCCATTGAATACCACGCATACTGCCATTCACTTGATTGTAGATGCCCGACCATTGAATCCCGTTAATCCCACCAGCCACATCAGTTAGAGCGCCAACCGAAAAATTGTACTCGTACTCTTGGGAATGCACGCCATAAATACTCATCGGATAAATGAAACTAATGTTTACCGGCGCCTGTTTCAGCACACTGTCGCTTCCGCCGTCAACAAACTCCTCAATAACTTCCCGAATAACTTTCTTAACCGTATCAACAATGACAGGTTTTTCTTCAACCACCTGTATCGTGTCAACGTTTTCTTGCGCCACCATCGGCGCCACACTTGAAATTGCGGCCATAGTCCCCACCGCTACCATGCGGATGAAATTGTTGGCCGATTGTCTGAAATTGCTCATAATAGATTTTTGTTTTAAGTTTTCATCTATAATGATGCTATCTTTTGAAAAGGTTGCAGTCGGTTCCTCAAAAAAATTCTCGGTGGGGGGTGGAACCGGACGTTTTACCGTTACTCGAATGGTGTCGTAAATAAAGATGGTGTCGCGTTTGGCTTGTGCCAACAGGCTTGTGCCAATCCATAAACAAAAAAAGGTTAGGAAAATTTTAGTTCTCATAATTTGTGGTATCTTCTACTTCTATAACAGTTGTTCTTTTAATAACGACAGGCGGCAATGCCTCCTCAACAGGCTCGGTTTCGGGTGCAACCTCAATTTCAACTTGTTCCTTGGCGGGAATAATGGGTTTGATGGTCGGCCTTTCCACCGTATCTTCCAACCAAACCGGCTCGGCAGGTTGTTCGTATTCGATAACCGTTTCCACTTCCGTGGGAGGTTCGGAAGAATTGTTGGCCACTTGATAAACCACCGTTCCAACGATGGCGGCACCGCCAACCACACTACCGGCAATGCCGACTATTGCGCCCGACGAAAGTCCAACCGAAACCGACGTGCTCGCCACTTCCAATCCCGGAGGAATTGGCGGCACCGGCAAAGCGAAGTTCGCAAACGCATCCTTATATATAATATCTATAGGATTAGCTTTGGCTTTGCCAAACAATGCGAAAAGCCAAGCGAACAGAGCGAGCGATTTTTTTCTATGTTTTTTCATATCTAACGCTTTTTGATAAAGAAGATCCTGCAATTTTTTCCGAGCGCGGTTCAAATGCGATTTCGACGTGCCCTCCGAAATGCTCAATTGTTGCGCAATATCTTTGTGCGAAAAACCATCCACAACATACATATAGAACACCATGCGGTGATGGTCGGGCAACAAATTGGCCGTTTCCAGCAAGTCGTCCTGCGAAAATTCGGCATGCTCAATCGTTTGAAACGTTGTCGCATCATCAGTCAACGCCACTTCTTCGTCCGGCATAGCCTCAATCTGCTCATTCATTCCGGTATAAACCGGATTTTTTGCCCGCAGATACATCAGCGATTCGTTCACCACAATGCGCCGCAACCAAGCCTCAAAAACCCCCGTACCCTTAAAGGTATCGGCCTTTTGCATAGCGATGATGAAGGCATTCTGGACAATATCCTCTGCCTGCCGACGGTCTTTTACATACCGATAAGCAACACCGAGCAAGGCCCCTGCCTGTTGCTCATAAACGCGCGTCCAATGGATTTTTTGCATATACTTCTATTTTAATGATGCGAAACTTTGAAAAGGTTGCAGTCAATTTGTAAAAATTTTTTGCAAAGGTACAAAAAATAGTGAAAAATTAATAGAGAAAAGTGATTAGAGGCTGACATTTTGTCATGTTTTAGGCTTTCGACTATGGCAAAAACTGACAAGTTGTCATGTTTTGGGCTTTCGCCCTCGGCCGCTACCTTCATGTAGCCTTACTTGAACCTTTCGGCCCGGGCCGCTACCTTCATGCAGCCCTACTTGAACCTTTCGGCCTGGGGCGCTACCTTCATGCAGCCCTACTTGAACCTTTCGGCCTGGGGCACTACCTTCATGCAGCCCTACGCGAGACTTTCGCCCCAAAGGTCGTTTCGACTCCGCTCAACGACCGCACACCGGTGGCTGAGCGGAGTCGAAGCCATATTAATCACTATTCTCTATTTTTTTCGTATCTTTGCAGCCATGAAAAAAATCCTGATTATTCGATTGAGTTCTATTGGCGACATTGTTTTGACAACGCCCGTAGTGAGATGGTTGAAAACACAGCTGGATTGCGAAATCCATTATCTGACCAGATTGACGAACCGACAAATTATTGAGGCCAACCCTTATATTTCCAAAATTCACACGTTCGACGGCGATTGGACGGCGATGATAACCGAACTGAAAGCCGAAAACTTTGATTTCATTGTGGATTTGCACCATAGTTTGCGCTCGTTGCGAATTAAGTGGACGTTGCGCAAACCGGCCTCCACATTCAACAAAAGCAATATCAAAAAGTGGTTAATGGTGAATGCAAAAACCTTAACCGGCCGCAAGTTGGTTGTGTCGCACATCGTGGAACGCTATTTAGATACGGTGAAAGAACTCGGCATTCAAAACGACGGCAAAGGCCTCGACTATTTCATTCCCGAAAAAGACCAAGATATTTCCACGTTGATACCGACACCGTTTATCGAAAACGGATACGTGGCCATCGCCGTTGGCAGCAAGCATATTACCAAACAAATTCCGGTTGATAAGCTAATCGAAGTTTGTCAAAACACATCCGAAAACTTTGTTTTGTTGGGCGATAAAAACGATTTGGCCAAAGCCGAAGCCATTGTCCATTCAGCGAAAGCGAACAATGTATTCAACACTTGCGCAACCCTCAATCTCAATCAATCCGTAGCCATCGTTCAGCAATCCAAATACCTCATTGCCGGCGACACCGGATTGATGCACATTGCGGCCGCGTTGAAAAAGCAGGTTGTTTCCGTTTGGGGATGCACCGTTCCCGAATTTGGCATGTTTCCCTATTTCCCGAAAGGGCTGGAACATTTAGGAAAAATCGTGCAAGTCGAAGGATTGCCATGCCGCCCCTGCTCCAAATTAGGGTTTGAAGAATGCCCGAAGAAACATTTTAAATGTATGACACAAATCGTTATTCCTAATTAAAATATGCACAATACAACAAAATTCGTAGAACTCTTAGATATTATGGACAAACTCCGCGCAGGCTGTCCATGGGATAAAAAACAAACGCTCGAAAGCCTGCGCTACCTCACCATTGAAGAAACTTACGAACTCTCCGATGCCATCATAGACAACAACCTTGATGAAATCAAAAAAGAGCTTGGCGATTTGTTGCTTCACATCGTGTTTTATTCCAAAATTGGCGAAGAAAAGAACGCCTTCACGATTGATGATGTATTAGACGGCATCAATCAGAAGTTGATTTCGCGCCATCCGCATATTTTTGCCGATGTGAAAGCGGAAACTCCCGACGAAGTCAAGGCCAATTGGGAAGCCATCAAACTCAAAGAAAAAGGCCGGAAGACTGTTTTGGAAGGTGTTCCAAAAAGTTTGCCCGCAATGGTAAAAGCGTATAGAATCCAAGAAAAAGTGCGAGGTGTTGGCTTCGATTGGGACAATACCGAACAGGTTTTGGAAAAAGTCAAAGAGGAGTTCAACGAACTGCAATACGAATTGCAAAACGGCGGCTCACACGAGCGCATCGAATCCGAATTTGGCGATTTGATGTTTGCCCTAATCAACTATGCACGCTTTATTGATGTGAATCCCGATGATGCATTGGAACGCACCAATCGCCGATTCATCAGCCGTTTCAACTATCTCGAATCGCAAACCCTGCAAAAAGGCAAATCCCTTCACGACATGACACTGGATGAAATGAACGTATATTGGGATGAAGCAAAAGCTCATGAAACAAACAAAAATAATAAGTAAAAAGGTAAAAGGCCAAAGGTTAATGGGTATAATAGGCATCCTTTGCCTTTTACCCTTCACCTTTTACCTCTTTGCCTATAATTCAAATCTCAAAAATATGACTATAAAAGTTCTTCCCTACAATCCTCTTGAAACTAACTGTTTCGTATGCTACGACGAAACAAACGAATGTGTGATTATCGACCCGTCTTGTTCAAACGAAAGCGACTACGAACATCTATTTAGTTTCATCGAAAAGCAAAACTTAACCCCGAAACACATTATTATTACGCATCCGCATATCGACCACATTGTTGGCTCAGCACGGATTTGCGAGAACTATAATTTACCGCTAACCATGCACAAAGCCGCCCTCACGCAGTTCGGAATGGCTGCACAACATGCCGAATATTTGGGTTTGACGTTAGAGCGTTTGCCGCAAAACCACGTCTATGTTGAAGAAGGCGACAAAATCAAATTCGGACATTCGGAATTTAGTGTGTTATACACACCCGGACATGCTGACGGCAGTATTTCCTTAGTGAGCTATCCTGACAAAACCGTGATTGTTGGCGACGTTCTGTTCAATGGCAGCATCGGTCGCACCGACTTAATGACCGGCAATTTCGATCTCCTAAAAAAGAACATTTATGAGAAATTATTCGTTTTGGGTGATGATTTTAGTGTTCGTCCGGGGCATGGCGGTCGCACAGAAATCGGCTTTGAACGTTATAATAACCCGTTTTTGTAAAAAAAATGCTTGAAAGTTTGGTCGTTTCATTTTTTTTTTGTAATTTTGCAGTCCTTTTTCAAAAGGCGGTCGCGTAGCTCAGCAGGTAGAGCACATCCCTTTTAAGGATGGGGTCCTGGGTTCGAATCCCAGCGCTACCACGAGATAAAACCTCAACAATTATTTGTTGAGGTTTTTGCATTACAAGAGTTGACCTTTTTGGCTTAAAGGACAAAAAGGAGTCTGAAAACCTCCGAAAGTATTGAATTTACTATCTTTGCAGAAAATTCAGAAATTATGTTAAAAAAAATGCTTTTTTTGTGATAGTCGGAACACTA
>JAITVC010000254.1 GCA_031286005.1 Bacteroidales bacterium | reverse complement strand
GAATCATCGCAAATTTCGCCAAAGCGCGCGAATCTTGCTCATCTTGTGAGGAGTGCATCGATGGGTCATCGGCAATTAAATACACCAAACCACCGTTAGCACCGGTAATTGACGAATTTACAAACGGATCCATCGCCACATTCAAACCTACGTGTTTCATGCAGCAAAGTGCACGTTTTCCCACGTACGACATACCGATGGCAGATTCCATCGCTGTTTTTTCATTGGCCGACCAGCGGCAATGAATGCCCGTATCAGCCTTTTGTTGAGTGGCTTGAATGTACTCCGTAATTTCAGTTGAGGGTGTGCCCGGATAAGCGTAAACACCCGAAATACCGGCGTCTAATGCGCCTTGTGCGATAGCTTCATCGCCGAGAAATAAGGTCTTCTTCATTGATTGTGTTTTATTTTTTTGCAAAGATACAAAAATTACACAAATTTAGCAAATTTATTTGCATTTATTACCGATTTTCAACACAATACAAGTAATCGTCTGTTTTCACAACCATCTTTTTATCCGTAAACGCCGGCGTAGCAAAGGTTTTCTCTCCGGCATCAAAAGAACTAATCAGCGTAAAATCGCCTTTTGCAGAAAAGATATGAACTTTGCCGTTGGTACAAGTTAGATAAATTTTCCCTTCAACGATGATGGGCGATGAATTAAATTCCGTATTCAATTCCATGGATTTGATCAATTCGCCGGTTTGGGCATTGAAACTCGCGACTGTGCCGTAAGTTGTGGCGATGAACACAAAATCTTTGGTGGCCACAGGACTGGAAATTTCGGGCAGAAATTCATCGTTCTGCCAAAGGATGGTGCCGTCTGTGGCGTTGATGGCAGTCATGGTGGCGTATTCCGTTGCTGCGAAAAGAACGCCGTTTGCGTAGGCAGGACTTGGCGCAGGCTCGCCCGACATACATTCTGTGCGCCACAGCAGTTCGCCGTTATTCGGGTTGTAAGCCGTGATGCCGGGATTGCCGATGAGCATCAATTGCGGTTTCCCGTTGACTGTTGTGATGATTGGACTGGTCCACGATGGACTTTTTTCGGCACGATCTTTCGCCCAGCGTTGACTGCCGGTAACCAAATCCAAAGCAATCACTTTTTTCGCATTGCGATTGTCGTATTGAATGATCAGAGAATTTCCGAAAGTAAGCAGCGATGAGGCGTATCCGTAGGGATTGTCGGGCGTGCCGATGTTTTTCGCCCAAAGTTGTTTGCCGTCCATATCTGCGCAAAGCACATCGCCGGTAGCAAAAATTGCGCAAACTTGTTTGCCGTTGGTGGCCACAGTGGATGAGGCTAAACCTGTGTCGTCCGTTGTTTTGGGGAGATTTTCGGTGTTTTTTACAGATAATTTCCACAACAATTTTCCCGAACTTAATTCATAGCAAAACAATTCGCGAGCCGTTTCGTCTGCGCCGGAAAAGAACACTTTATTGCCATTTATAATCGGCGAATTTTTGCCCTTTCGGGGAATTTTCAGCTTCCACAAAATATTTTTTCCGGAGGATAAATCCCACGATGTCGGCGAATTTTTGGCACTGCTCAAACCTAACGAATTATTTCCACGAAAAGCGTTGTGCGTAATTTTGGAAATTTCGATAGTATCTGAAATGGCCACAGTATCGATCAATTCGGATGTTTCTAAAATTGTATCCGACAAGATTTCGTCTTCTGAAATAGTTTCCAAATTATCCGAAACAACAACTTCCGTTTCTTCGTTGGGAGTTGTTTTTTCTTCGTTCAAATTTTTCAAATACGGCGAAGTTAATACAGTAAACAAAATTCCGCAAACCGCCATTCCGCTTGCAATCCAGATGATATATGTCCGTGCTTTCGATTTAATTAACCAATCATCAATTGGATCAATATCCTTATCGGGAATG
The DNA here is from genome assembly GCA_031286005.1 of Bacteroidales bacterium. The sequence continues at coordinate 1,646 of JAITVC010000254.1, read as the reverse complement.
TCCTTGCTTTTCGCAAAATAAATTCGGATGCAAATCACGAAAATAATCACACTCATCAACAAAATGGCAATGCCGATTTTTAGTCGGCCCATGCTGATAAAATAGGCTTTTCGCGCCAGCAAGTCCAATTGCCGGATTTGCTCCTGCAATTGCGGATTATCGCCGTTTTCTTCAAAGGATAATTTTAGGTTTTCAATCACGTCCGATTGAAGCGTATTTACCCCACTAACTTGAACATAATTCGTTACAAGCATAATCGAAAATGCAACGATAAAAATCGCAGACACGATGGCAATATTTCGACTTATGGCTGTTTGCATTGATTTAACTTTGTTGAACTAGCATTTCGCACTTCGGTTTACAAAGGTACTAAAAAAAAACGACATGACAAAAATATTTTACATTTCAAATATTTTCTATCCCCACCAAGCAACAATGCAAACAAAATACAATTAATACGTTCGTTTAACACAACGAGCACGGTGTTCAAGCCTTGACATGATGTCGCGATCATAGTTAGAGGAACTAAAAGGAAGAAAATCACCTTTTCCATCACTGAAGTTTACTCTTCCATAAGTCGTCCAAATACTTAACCTGTCTGCCTTACTGCGAGTACTGCTACTCCAATAAGAATATTTGAAAAAATTTCCTATAAAGTTGCGATTTCTGTATAACGCACTCAATTCATCTTGACTGGGCAAATACCATCCGTTACCTTTGTTTTTACAACCATTTACCGCTTCGCGCTGTAACAAAAGGTCTTTACCCATAACAGATAAATCATTGGTAGCAACGAATAAATCACCGCCATCATCGGCACAACCACTACAAACCTTACCTTCCGGAGGTGGCGGAGCCGGCATTTTTGTAGTTATTATTTTTGCTAATTCGGCCATCGTATTGCGTAATGAACCACCTTTCGGAATACTCTTTCCTGCAGTTGCTTTAACCTGTCCTGTACTTACACTTACAATTCTAACATCAACATTATATTCTTGTAAGGCATAATTTACATCGCCTGTCAAAATAAAGTCAACGTTAATCACATTCCCGATCCGAGCATAATCGGATTGGGTCAAACTGGTACTTTGTAGGCCCAGCTCTCCGATAACTTTATAAAGCTGGTTGCGTTCCACGATAACAAATTGTCCAATATCAAACAAGGCGGTTGTTAACATACTTGAAACGCCATTAACATCAGATTGATTAACTCCTGATTGTGCGCTCAAATCTAAAATCGCAATGCGAGTTTTTGCCCCTTGTGAAAAAACTTGAAAGCAACAGAATACAAAAATAAATAATGGCATTATTTTTTTCATTAATAAATATTTTACATTCATTTTTTTGATAGATTAATTTGTTTTTTTATCTTTCGTACCATAAAGTTACGAAAAAAGTATCAATTTGCCAAATTTATTTTTTCTATTCTGCCACGACCGGAACATTTTGCGGACAATAACTAAAACACCTTCCACAACTAACGCAGTTTGCATCGTCGATTTCGTAGTGTTTTCTCGTTCTTTTGATGGATAAATTAATCAATGCAAGCGCAATGACCAATCCGAAAAATGCGCCGATTAGTCTTGAATACCAGTGGAAATCGCTTTTAATTTCGGCAACTTGTGCTTCGAGTTCTTCAACGGTTT
>JAITVC010000193.1 GCA_031286005.1 Bacteroidales bacterium | reverse complement strand
AAAACTACGTTCGAAACTGGAAGAAATGATGAGCGACGGCAAAGTGTCGTCCTTGTTGTATTCCAACCCCAACAATCCGGCATGGTTTTGCTTTACGGATGACGAATTGCGCACGATTGCGGATGTGTGCAATAAATATAATGTGGTGGTGATTGAGGATTTGGCCTACTTCGGTATGGACTTCCGAAAAGATTACAGCAAGCCCGGCGTTGCGCCATTCCAGCCGACAGTGGCTAAATATACCGATAATTTTGTGTTGTTTATTTCTTCGTCAAAAGCATTCAGTTATGCCGGCGAACGGATGGCCTTTATCGCCGTTTCGGATAAAATCTGGAACACCACCGCACCGGATTTATTGCGTTACCACACCACCGATAATTTCGGCAAAGCGTTTGTATACGGCACCGTTTATGCGTTGAGCGCAGGTACATCGCATTCGGCACAAATCGGTTTCACAGCGATGTTGAAGGCGGCCAACGACGGCACCTGCAAATTCATCGAAACCGTTCGCGAATACGGCGAAAAAGCCCACATCATGAAACAATATTTTACCGACAATGGCTTTTATATTGTGTATGACAAAGACGGCAACGAGAATATTGCCGACGGTTTCTATTTTACGTTCAATTATCCCGGATTTACCGGCGAACAATTGCTGAAAGAACTGTTAAACTACGGCATCAGCGCCATTACGCTCGACATCACAGGCAGCCAATGCGAAGGCATCCGGGCTTGTGTATCGCTCATCAACCGCAGCCAGTTCCCACTTTTGAAAGAACGGTTGGAGTTGTTTCACAAACAACATTCTTAAGGAAAATATTTCTCAAACACCTCCTTAGCCACTACCACCGGGTTTTCCTGCGGAGCAGTAGGATAGGTTTTAATTGCCGAATTAGTCATCGCCCAAGCCCATTCCATGTCGAAAAAATCATCGGCAGATGGAGTAGGGGCGTTGGCTTTTAAACGGTCGAAGAAGAGTTTCCAGCGAGGATAGTAATAATCTTTCATGAGGCCGCCCCATTCACGGTAGGAATAATCGTGCAGTCCGCCGCCATTGGCTTGCTGCCGGTCACCCCACGTGGTGATTAGCATACGAGCATTCTTTTCGTACAGATTCTTTTCGGTATCGGTGTTGCCCATTTTTCTTGCGCCGGCAATCCATGTGCCAACCATAAAATCGGGAATTGTATTGAGCAAACGGTCTTGATCTAACAGCACATTCATAAAGGTATCAATATGCGCATTGCGCTGTTGGATAAGATTGTTTTCATGAGCGCTTTTGATGCTATCCAGCAGTTGATGGGCATAATCAGCCAACGTTTGTCGCACCACATCCACCACATCATAATCATAATTAACACCGCTCAACGTGTTGTGCTGCGAAAGCAACAACGCCGCAGCATCCCGAACATCTTGCGTATTCCAATAAATTTTAGTCGTTCCCCATGTGGAAACGCGATTAACGGCCAACGCCGGACGGGCGCAAAGCACCGACTCGGTAGTGCCTTCCTGCAAATCCAAGCAGTTGTAGATACTGCCATTGAGCAAGGCCCACGCTTGAGCTGCCGATTTATTGATTTCTGAGCCGCCATAGCGTGCGGCTGAATAGGCTGTTACCCATTCGGAAGCCTCGAATTTATTGGGGCGCCAAGGCAATTCATACAGCAATTCGTAAACAACCGGATTGTTTTCGATGGCTTCCATCGTTGCGCCAACGCCCAGCAGCGTGTTAGGATATTGTTCCTTGGCTCTATAAAACTCATCAATCGTTTTCGCCATACGGCCATGCAAGCCAGAGCGTCCGCCAAAATTGTGCAACATGCAAAACATAAATTTGTGAGGCATCCCGTCGGTGCGTTTATAACTGTTTTCCCAACGGCGTTTGCCATCCGAAAAGAGGTCAAGAACGATAAGTTGGCTCGAATCCAAAGCATCAAGCCCTTGCTGACGTGGATTAGCGCCCCATGCCTGAATCAGCCATTTGGGATTGGCGGCTCCGCTGTAAGTTTTCATCGCCGTGTAAATATCCTTGTGGGCTTGGCCAACATCCGTGCCCGCCGGAACTCCGCCCTCGTGAAATAAATCCATGCTGTAATACTCTGAAACGCCGTACAGATCTTTCATTTCATCGTAATACAACTTCGCTATCTCGTTGAACTGCGGCTCAGTGGTACGCAGAAATTCCGGACGCGTGAAATTGCACCATTTATTAGACGATGTTATCGACCAGCCTTTTTTGCTTCCAATATCATGAGGAACCATGCCGGAATAGCCCGCCAAAACGGGCTTCATGCCCAATTCGTGCATACGGGACAAAATGTTTTTCTGCAAATTTTCTTGTCGTTTGTACCAACTGTCGGGATTGGCACCGCCCCAACCTTCCAAGTTATTCATCAAGAACCACGCCTGATAGGCCGGACCGGCCACAAACGCATTAGCCTCGTCTTTGGTATAGCCCAGATGTTTGGTCAAAATATTATACCAAACCACCTCTGTGCCGATTAAAGCCAACGGCATATTAACACCATGCAAGGCCATCCAGTCGATTTCTTTTTGCCAGCGTTCCCAATCCCAAAACGCCATCGAATACGAATACGTGCAATAATTGAGATAATAGCGATAGTTGAGATTGGTACTACAGGTTATAGGCATTACAGGCTCCGGATGCACGGGCAGCTCTATCTTCGTCAAATCCGTTGTCAAATTGTTCCAACTCAAAGATACGCCCGCATGATATTTCAGATACCAGCCAATGCCCGTTGTTATCGAAAGATAAGAATTGCCGATAATTTTAGGTTTCCCGTTTTCGGAAGTGATGGTAAAATAATCCTGTCCGTCGCCGGTTGGTTTCACTTCCGTGATAAAGCGTTGTGCCGTTCCTTCGCCGCCAATGCGATTTAGAAAATCATCTACGGGCGTTGAATACATGTTGTTGACTGCACCGAACACGAGCATCATTACATAGACAAGGGAGACTGTTTTTTTCATTTCAGATATGTATTTATAGATTAGAACGTGCAAAGATACAAAAAAAAACCTTTTCCGAAGTAGCAATTTGCACCTCTTTGGCAGAAATTTGCTGTTCAGAACAGCAAATTTGTCAGTAAAAAGAGCATTTTTGCACTAAATAAGGGCAATTTTGTCAGTAAAAGGGGCATTTTTGTACAAAGAGACTGACATTTTGTCAGAAAAAAGGGCATCGTAGCACAAAAGAAGAGCAATTTTGTCAGAAAAAGCTGCATCGAGGAACAAAAAAAGGGCATCGTTGATATAAAAAAGAAGGATTTTTATGGTTTTGTCATAAAAATCCTTCTTCATTAGTGAATTTTTGTACCTTTATTGTGCAACAACCGGCTTTTTCGGACGGCGCAAGGTGGGGAATCGTTCACGCAGTTCGTTGTGAATGGCTTTTGCGCCGGGAACGTTCTGGTCGGCGGCTTGTTTTACGGCATTGTAGTAAACCAGCGAATGATTGTAGGCATCGCCACCGGCTGCCATCATCGTGTCGGCCACGCCTTGCTGCAATTGCTCTAACGTGATGAGCAACACCCGCATGGCGGTGGTGTCTTTCATATCAACGCCATACTCATCCATGTCTAAATACGACGGCGCAAAGGCGGGGTTAGACTCTGCATACTCAAATGCCTTTTCGGCGAAAGCCAGCGACTTATCGCCAAGTTTCAGTTGAGTCCGACGCTCTTCCGCCGACATATTAATGATGTAAGGCGCCAATGCTTCAGCAGCCTCATTAATTCGTTTTTGTGCCTCGCCCAACACTTCGGCGGGGATGGCTTTGTTGTGTTTGTTCATAATTTTTTTGTTTTTTTTTATAATTTCCCTGCAAAGATAAGATTTCTTTTCGAGAAAACTTGAAATGTTAACGTATTTTAACACTTTTTAACAAATCGGCAAAAAAAACTCCCTGAATATTGGCTCAACACTGCGGGGTACATTTAAACAACAGCAACTAAATTTCTATTGAACGGAGGTTCCGCATACTGAATCGTCAATATTGTTCCATTTTCATCAACATGCAATATAAGCAATTTGGTCTGATCGTCATTTGGTAAAAGAACATCGGTTTCTTTCAAACAATAAATAGGCATACGAATATTATTTTCTCGCAGAAATATCCGTATTGGTCTTAAATTTATAGAATTTACTAAAACTATTAAATTCTCTGTATCTGATAGTTCTTTTAATAATTTAGCTTGTTCTACATGACACGGCGTACATCCCGAATTGATCAATCTGATTAAGACTTTTGGAGAATCATCTAATAAATCGAACAGATTTTTTTCTTCACGTGTTGACACATCTTGAACCTTGTAATTGGGAACATTATATCCATCATCACTTTCAACAGCCTTCTTTCTCTCTATAAATAGTACAGAGATAAATGCTAAGACAACAATGATACAGCATGTTATTATCAACCATTTTTTCATTCCGGTAAGGGTTTTGGTTTAAATCTTAATATAACCGGGTTACTATCGACTCCTATGGGATATTTATTGAGCTGTTTTGCTGAAGGAATAATTATATTTTCCAATATCCATTCATCATTTATTGCGGTATAGAAATAACCATCCGATTCATAAAGTATTTCAGGCCACCATTTTTCAGACCATGACAAAATTTGCTTATCACTTTTGAAGTCTTTCAGAAAAACATACTGCTTCCCTTGATCAGCAAAACGTGTCCACAAAATACTATCAGATAAATACGCAGATAGAAAAAAACTATAATCGTTTTGGTTATCCATCATTTTTTGCCCGTCAGAGAATAGTTCCTCCGGAATTGGTTTTGGCAAGATAAACTGTATCGACTTGGAATCGTCCATACCATCAACTTTGGGAAAATAGAGTTTTGAAAATAAAGCATCAAAATAAGCGATATTTTCTTTGCCTTTAAGAAAAGGCCAATTAACAAAAGGCGGCATAGCACTATTCGGAAACGATGTCCCCATAGCATTTTTCACATTAAAATCTTCATCAAAAAAATACAATAAAGAGTCTTGCCCTTGGGCAAAACTTTGTTGATTATTGGAACCTATAAACCCCTCATCATAATTGCATATTTTCCATATAGGATCAATATCCAGCATCTTTTTCGCAATAAAATTACCAGCCATATCATACCGGTAAATTACTGATGGATGACTTAATATAACAATCTGCTGTTTCTTTTCATCAATAACAAAATCATTTAGATGCGTGTATTCACCAGGGCCTTCTCCTACTTTTCCGATGGTATGGCTGAATGAACCGTCTTCACGAAATACGTATAGTTTTTTTGTGAAATAGTCAAGAATAAAATAGGTTTGATCGTGAACGATGAGTTTGTTGACATCTCCAAACAGACTCTGTTCAGTTGTTTCCAAAGAAACATATTCAAAATCGCAGAATACATCGTCCATTACAATGTTTTTCTGAGGTATATCTGCCATCTTAACAACAGTTCCATCCAACTGGCCTCTTGTCGTTGAACAAGAGACCAATTGAATAAGAACAAGGATAAATATTAAATTTAATGTTCTCATGATTTTTAATGATTTGGTTAATTGCTTCCTGGAGGACATGAACGAGCTATACAACTTGATCCCCCCGCATGAGGTTCACACACAATACTAATTCCAACTAAGACTCCATTCTTCCAGCAGTCACCGGCATACGACACACGGCTTCCTTTGTCGCTGCATCCAAATTGCGACCAATCGCAAAGTAGTAAATCCCAGTTAAACCTCATTCCTGCCGGGCATTTTTGAAGGATAGGCACCCCATTGCTGCACATAAAAAAGCTACAGTCATCATGAGGGTTAGGAAGAATCACTGTGTGATCAAGCGGATCCACCGCTGGGCAGCTTTCAGAACTTGTTAACGTAGTCAAAGCAAAAGCAGCTATCGCCACCAAAGCTAAAGTTTTAATTGTTTTCATAACATTTTGGTTTTAATTGTTAATTTTTAATCCCTGTTTTTAAGTCTGTTAGTTTTTAGTTCTAAACTATCGAAACGATACATTCAATCAGTGCCCTTGACAACCTCCTTTCTGCGAGATCGGA
>JAITVC010000164.1 GCA_031286005.1 Bacteroidales bacterium | reverse complement strand
CCCGGCACTAAAAACAAAACACTTGTGGCCAATGCAATGTCGGAAGTGGTGTTAATCAACAGGGATGCCGATGCACATAAAGAGGCTATGAATGCGGATATAATCGTTATAATGTAATGGTTTAAATTATTTTTGGTCATCCGTTGCTTCACATAGAAGCCGGCGTATGTGGCCACCCATACGATTCCCATCGAATACCAATCGCCTCCAAACAGGCGGCAAAAAGACGCATTGGCACAGCTAACCAAAATCAACAAAAGGATGGGATGAATCCTCGGTTTAGTTATGATTTGCCGATATTTTGCTTTCATTGTTTCCAATGATAAATGATAATCATAGGCTTCCCAACTTAATGCGCTTAATTCCGAATTATGTTCAAAGCTAATCGGTAAAGACGGGGTTTCGACAACTTCGTTGAACGTTTCGTGGGTTTGTTCGTCGTGCAAACTCAATATCATACTTTTTTGAAACATGCTGATCTTAACCGTGTACCCAAAGGCCTCCCCTATCCGTTTTGAATTACGGATGACGCGCGAAGAATGAACCCCACAGCCTGTCAAGTGCGAGGCATATTCGGCCATAAACTCGCCTACGTCTGATAGACTTTCTTTTTTCATAATCTGTAAAAAAGGGCGAACACATAGGTTCGCCCCAACAAGGATTTTAATTTAATTGCAATTAAAAGTTCTTTTCTTGCAATTGATAATAGGCCTGCGGATGGTCGCACGACGGGCACACGTTTGGTGCGGCATGGCCAAAGTGCAGATAACCGCACTCGCGGCATTGCCACATCACTTCTTGTGAATTTTTGAACACGGTGTTGGTTTGAATGTTGTCCAACAATTTTTTGTAGCGAGCTTCGTGAGCTGCTTCCACGGTTGCGATGGCACGCCATTTGGCTGCAATTTGCGTAAAACCTTCCTCATCGGCCACTTTTGCAAAAGTGGGATAAAGCTCATTCCATTCTTCGTACTCGCCATGTGCTGCAGCTTTCAGATTTTCTTCCGTAGTGCCGATAACACCGGCAGGGAATGATGCTGTGATTTCGACTTCGCCACCTTCCAAGAATTTAAAGAAAGTTTTGGCGTGTTGTTTTTCTTGATCGGCTGTTTCTAAAAACATAGCCGCAATTTGTTCGTAACCCTCTTTTTTGGCTTGACTCGCAAAAAACGAGTAGCGGTTACGTGCTTGTGATTCTCCTGCAAACGATTTGAGGAGATTTTTTTCTGTTTGAGAACCTTGTAATTTCATGTTTTTTATTTTTTAGGATTATTAAATGAGGGCAAGAAAAATGAAAATAGCAGACGAAATAGCAAAATATCCTACCTCAATTAAGATACGATCGATGCTTTTTCGGTTATTCGGAAATGTTGCGAAAATAATATTTGATTTCGTCCAAGACATAACAGCTATCCCGACAAAAATCGCCAGACAAATGCTGATCGGTGCTAAAATAAAATACATATAACCAATTAAAATAGTTGCTACCAATTGAAAAAACATCGGTAAAAAGGATTTTAGACTCGGTTTGCAGGTGCATTTTTCGCCTTTAGCAAGATCTGCTCCACATGCACATAAGCCGTAGTTGATAGCTTTTATCCAACGTGCGGTAAACATGTTGTACCATCCCAAGCCAAATAGAAAAACAGCAATGATAGAAATGGCGAACCAAAGCCAAGAAAATTCGGTCGGACATAGCAGGCAAACACTGTCCAGACAGCAAGATGCATTCAATAGAATTGTGTTCATAGATGTAATGTTTTAGTTTTTTAGCCGTAAATGATATTACCTTGTTCGTCCTTAAATTCGTCGAGACTTTTTTCGTATTGGTTCATTGCACGCAAACTCATGCCCATGCTTGAAAATCCGCCATCGTGAAACAAGTTTTGCATGGTTACTTTCTTCGTTAAATCTGAGAACATCACAATGCAATAGTCGGCACATTCGTCAGCTGTTGCATTGCCGAGCGGCGACATTTTGTTGGAAAAATCCACCAAACTGTCAAAGCCTTTGATACCGCTTCCAGCGGTTGTCATGGTGGGCGATTGCGAAATCGTGTTGACCCGAACGCCTTTGGAACGTCCGTAGATATAGCCAAAACTGCGGGCAATAGATTCCAGCAACGCTTTGGCATCGGCCATATCGTTATAACCGAAGAACGTGCGTTGCGCAGCCACATAAGACAAGGCAAGAATAGAGCCGCCTTCCGATATGACGTCCATTTTTCGAGCGGTTTGAATCATTTTGTGAAACGAAACGGCCGACACATCCAACGTGGTGTTCAGCAAATCATAATCCAAATCATCGTAGAGCCGTTTTTTTCGTACATTGGGCGACATGCCGATAGAGTGTAGCACAAAGTCTATCTTTCCACCCAAAACCTTTTGAGATTCCTCAAACACAGTTTTCAAATCGTCTAAGTTTGTAGCATCGGCGGGGATCACAACGGTTTTCAATTTATCGGCCAACTCTTGCGTTGTCCCCATCCGCATAGCCAGCGGCGTATTGGTTAATGTGATTTTGGCGCCTTCTTCAACGGCACGTTCGGCAACCTTCCATGCAATCGACATGTCATTCAACGCACCAAAAATAATGCCTCTTTTTCCCTGTAATAAATTTCCCATTCTGTTATAGTTTAATTTTAAATACAAGCAAAGATACGATTTTTTTTCTGTTTATCAAAATTATGGGGTGATTTTGGAGCAAAAAACTAAAAAAAAACGACACTTAAAGGGGCGTTTTCGTATGAGGTAGCTGTACACTCGCTGTACATTCGCTGTACACTTCCCATAGTTAAAAATTTTGCTCAAATAAAGA
>JAITVC010000061.1 GCA_031286005.1 Bacteroidales bacterium | reverse complement strand
AAAACTATCTTGTATGCCGAAGAAAAGATAACCGAAAAGCCAAATGCTATTCACAAATCATCTTTCGACAAAGATATTGTTTTCAATCAAGTTTCATTTCACTATGAACCTTTAAAAAGCGAGATAGAACCTGAGAGGATGGATATAGGCCAAGATGTTTTAAATCAGATTTCGCTCACATTTGAGAAAGACAAATCGTATGCTATTGTTGGACCATCCGGCGCAGGGAAAACCACTATTGCCGACCTGTTGGGACGGTTTTACGATTGCACATCCGGAGAGATTTTGATTGATGGCATTGATATTCGAGACTTGGCTATTGCCGATGTTCGTGCGCTATCGGCCTACGTTTCGCAAGATACGATTTTGTTTAACGACACGATTGCAAACAATATCACGTTGGATTATGACGGTGTTTCAAACGAAGCCCTGATTGCTGCAGCCAAGGCTGCCCATGCCCACGAATTCATTATGGAAACGGAGCATGGCTATGACACCATCATTGGCGATAGCGGCATGAAACTTTCGGGCGGACAACGTCAGAGATTGAGCATTGCCCGTGCCATTCTGAAACACGCCCCTATACTCATTCTCGACGAGGCTACCTCTGCACTCGACACAGAATCTGAAAAATTAGTGCAAGACGCTATTTCTGCCCTATCCAAGAATCGCACCACGATTGCAATTGCCCACCGGCTAAGTACCATTCGTCATTCGGATTGCATTTTGGTGATGGATGCCGGGCGGATTGTGGAAACAGGCACGCATGAAGAATTACTTGCACAAGACGGGTTATATGCTAAGTTGTGTAAGATGCAAACTATTTAAACTCAAAGAATGAAAATATGATGTTATATAATTTAACACTTTTTAACACAATTATGTTTGTTTTTTTGTGAATATTTGTGTATTTTTGTGAAATAAATTGCTTATTTTTGTTTTATGGATCATAAGAAATTTGTCGAAATATTGGGTTTTACCCCAAAAGAAAACACTGCAAATATATACTGTAAACAGTATCCGTTGCATGGTGGTTACCATATCGATGTTGATTTTGGCAAGGGGGAAATCCACTACAATGAGATCGTTTCAGATAGCAAGACGACTCAAAATTTTTCACAACCCGAAAACTTTGTGATTTTAGAATGTGTTGATAGGCTTTTGTCCAAAGGCTATAAGCCTCAAAATATTATTCTCGAAAAAGTATGGCGGTCAGGACATGGGACATCCGGTCGTTTGGATATTTGCGTAACCCATGATGATGGTTCACCGTATCTGTTGATAGAGTGCAAAACTTACGGCAAAGAGTTTGATAAAGAACTCGCTAAGACCCGTAAGGATGGCGGGCAACTTTTTACATATTTCCAACTTTCTGGATGCAAGGCAGATGTCATTATGCTTTATGCTTCCGACTTAAAGGGTAAAAAAGTTGACTATAAAAACGAGATCATCAAGATAGAAGACGAGTATCGTAGTGGTGAAACGAAGGATATTTACGAGAAGTGGAACAAACTTACCAAAGACAATGGCATTTTTGATTCATGGGTTAAGCCCTACAATTTTCAAAGTAAGGCTTTTACCAAAGAGCAGTTAAAGGAGATTCGTCCAGAAGATTCAAGTTTCATTTTCAATCGTTTCTTAGAAATTTTACGCCACAATGTGGTTTCGGATAAGGGTAATGCCTTTAATAAGATATTTACGTTATTCCTGTGTAAAGTTTATGACGAGACTTCGGCGAAAGAGGGGGAGGAACTACAATTCCAGTGGAAAGAAGGTGTCGATAATCACGTCGATTTCCAATTACGGCTGACAGAACTTTACAGCAAAGGGATGCAGAAGTTTTTGGAGCGTACCGTCAGTGATTTCAACGAAGATGACTTCAATAAGAGGTGCGCGAACTTAAACGAAGATACGAAAAAATATCTACTCCAAGAAGTCAATAAACTTCGATTGGAGAAGAATAATGAATTTGCCATCAAGGAAGTTTACGATGCACAATCGTTTGAAGAAAACGCAAGAGTTGTAAAAGAGGTTGTAGAGCTTATTCAAGGATATAGAATCCGTTATAATAAGAGACAACAGTATCTTTCGGATTTCTTCGAATTATTGCTCACTACGGGATTGAAGCAGGAGGCAGGACAATTCTTTACGCCAGTTCCGATTGCTCAATTTATCATAAAGAGCCTTCCACTCGATGAAATAGTTGAGGAAAAATTGAAGCAAAAGGATGGCGAGATACTGCCGTATATGATCGACTATGCGGCAGGTAGTGGGCACTTCCTAACCGAGTATATGCACGAAGTTCAAGGGATTATAAATCAAAGCACTCCGAAGAACTACATAGATGCAACGGCAAAAAGAATCAAAGGTTGGCAGGACGATCACTTCGACTGGGCTACTCAATATGTTTACGGTGTCGAGAAAGACTATCGTTTGGTAAAGGTCGGCAAGGTCGGTTGTTATCTCCACGGCGACGGTTTGGCAAACGTAATCCTTAGCGACGGTCTGGCGAATTTCAATAAAAATAAGGAGTATAAAGGCAAGCTGAAAAAAAGCGCGAAAGATGGATCGAAAGAGAATCAGCAGTTCGATGTTGTATTAAGTAACCCGCCATACTCCGTTTCCTCATTCCGACAAACCACACGGGATTATTATACCGAGAACGACTTCGAGTTGTACGGATCATTGACCGACAACAGTTCCGAAATCGAATGCTTGTTTATCGAACGTACTAAACAGTTGCTCAAAGACGGCGGTGTAGCCGGCGTAGTTCTGCCGAGTTCGATTTTGAGTAATGCGGGTATCTATACAAAAGCCCGTGAAATGATATTGCAACATTTCGACGTCGTGGCTATCACGGAGTTGGGTAGTAATACCTTTATGGCGACGGGAACGAATACTGTTGTTTTGTTCCTCCGCAGGCGAAACAATTACAACTATAAGAATGTTCGAGATGCTGTAGATCGTTATTTTACCACTCTTGCCGAAGTTACTGTAAACGGTATCGAAAAGCCGGTTACGAAGTACGTTTCCCACGTTTGGGAGGGGTTGGATTATGCCGACTACCTTACTTTGTTGCAGAAATCGCCCAACGACAAGGTCAAGGCGCACGAAATTTATGCCGATTATCGTAAGAAAATAAAAGCGAAAGACGAGGCTGCGTTTTGGCAGGAGGTTCTTACGTTAGAAAGCGAAAAGCTGACCTACTTTATCGTTGCATATCCTCAAAGGGTGGTGCTTGTCAAGAGTGGCGAAAAGGATGCGGAGAAACGTTTTTTGGGATACGAATTTTCAAATCGCCGGGGGAGCGAAGGCATCCATCCCATACAGCGAGGTAAGACCATCGAGGAATGTACGCAACTCTTCGATGCCAATAACTACGACAATCCCGATAAGGCGAGTACTTATGTCCAACGTGCATTCAAAGGCGATTTCGAGAGCGTGATAGACGATAGTATGCAGGGTAACGTCTCTCGTACTCGTTTGGTGGATATGCTTACATTTGATCGAGTGGACTTTGAGAAATCTATCTCGACTGCGATTAAAAAAAAAGTAAAGATTGAGAGCGAGTGGGATGTTGTAGTAGTTGAAAATCTATGTGAAATAGGCAGAGGGCGAGTTATAAGTAGAAAAGAGATTAAAGAAAAACCCGGAAAGTATCCTGTTTACTCGTCTCAAACATCGAATAATGGAATATTTGGATATTTGAATTCCTTTGATTTTGATGGAGAGTATGTCACTTGGACAACCGACGGAATCTATGCAGGAAGTGTTTTTTATAGGAACGGGAAATTTAATTGTACTAATATTTGTGGAACATTAAAGGCGAAAACTGATATAGTGAATATGAAGTTTTTGTCTTTTGTTTTGCCATTTTACACACAAAATCACGTCGTAAGGGTTGCAAACCCCAAACTGATGAATAATGTAATGGCGCAAATAAAAATTCCACTCCCTCCCCTCGAAGTCCAACAAAAAATTGTTGCCGAGATAGAGGCATTGGAAAAGAAAGAAACCGAAGCAAAAGAGTTCATTGCCGACACCAATAGCAAGATAGATACTTTATTGTCTGACATAACAGGTAAGGAGCTATCACTAAACAGTGTAGCCCCGTTTGCTGTTGAATCCACAAAAATAGACGACATAAGCCTTGACACTTATATCACGACTGACAATATGTTGCAGAACAAAATGTGCGTTGTCCCATTTGTAGGCACTCCAAATATATCCTCGATTACGAAATATGAGGCAAACGACATATTGATGTCGAATATCCGTCCATACCTAAAAAAGATATGGTTTGCTAATTATGAAGGCGGGTGCTCAAAAGACGTACTTGTGTTCCGAGTTTCGGATAGCTCACAGTATCAACCCCAATTCATCTACTATATGATGCGAAGAGATGCGTTCTTCGATTATGTGATGGAGGGGAAAAAGGGTGTCAAAATGCCTCGTGGGAACAAGGATGAGATTATGAAGTACAAGATATCTATTCCATCTCTTACGGAGCAGCAAGAAATCGTTGCCAAAATTGAGGCTTTAGAAGAAGAAATAGCAACAGCACGGGCAATAATTGATGCTACACCGGCACTGAAAAATGAAGTGTTGAAAAAATATTTGTAAAGAATTTTCCCAATGCTTCAACGCGCACTCACATCCTTCTTAATCTGGCGCACTCGCCACTTGTCGCATCAGAATTTCATGTTGATTTTGGCGGTGGTTGTGGGTATCTTGTCGGCATTGGCGGCGGTGGTGCTGAAGAATTTGGTGCATGTGGTGGAATTGTTTGTCCGTTCATGGGTAACGGACGGAAACACGAACTTTGCCTATTTGATTTTGCCGTTGATTGGGATTGCCCTAACTACATTTTATGTGAAGCGGATTCTGAAAGATGACATCGGACATGGTGTCAGTAAAGTTCTGCGCAGCATTTCCGTTGGAAAAGGGATTATAAACCGCAGCAAAACCTATTCCTCGATGATTGCCTCTTCGCTTACCGTGGGCTTTGGAGGATCGGTGGGTTTGGAAGCACCGGTGGTGATGACAGGATCGGCTTTAGGCTCGAATTTAGGACAGTTTTTGCGGTTGGACTACCGTTCGCTGGTATTGCTCATCGGTTGCGGGGCAACGGGCGCTGTGGCGGGTATTTTTAAAGCACCGATTGCGGGTGTTATCTTCACGCTGGAAGTGCTGATGCTGGATTTGACGATGGCCTCGCTGGTGCCGTTGTTGGTTTCGGCGGTTACGGCGGCTTTATTGGCCAACTTCCTAATGGGTAGCAGTGTAATCTTCTCGTTCGACATCTCCAGCGAGTTTACGCTCGGCAACTTTCCCTACTATATAGTACTTGGGCTTTTCGCAGGCGCAGTCTCGATTTACTTCACTAAGGGGAGCTTGTTTATCGAGCGACATCTGCGCAAATGGACGAACGTTTGGCAGAAAGTGCTTGTGGGCGGATTGGTCGTTAGTGCGCTAATTTACTTCTTTCCGCCGCTGTTTGGCGAAGGATTTTTATATCTCACAGACATCATTCAGGGCAATGGCGATGCGCTGGCCAATCATAGTTTCTTCTACGATTACGTTGACCAAACGTATTTGTTTCTGCTGTTCCTGTTGCTGATATTATTCTTTAAAGTCATTGCGATGTCATTCACAACGGCCAGCGGTGGCGTTGGTGGGATATTTGCACCGTCGTTGTTTATGGGCGGGGTGATTGGGTTCTTCTTAGCACGCTTACTCAACACTGCATTCGGTTTGAGCCTCCCCGAAGGCAACTTTGCCCTTGCGGGAATGGCCGGAATGATGGGAGGCGTGATGCACGCACCTCTCACGGCGATATTCTTGATTGCAGAAATCACAGGCGGCTACAAGCTATTCGTACCCCTCATGATTACGGCGACGCTGGCCTATTGGCTAAACAAATATTTCCAACCACACTCCATCTACACCCAACAATTGGCGGAAAGAGGGGAATTGATGACTCACGATAAAGACAAAGCCGCCCTGTCGCTGCTCGACATTCACGATTTAATCGAAACGAACTTCTTGACCTTACCTGAAAAGGGTACGTTGAAAGATGTGGTGGAGGCCATCACACATTCGTCGCGCAATTTATTTCCGGTGGTGGATGTGGAAGGCCGCTATTTGGGTCGGGTGTTGTTGGATGAAGTGAGGACTATCATGTTCAAGCCCGAATTATACGATAAAACGCGGATTGTGGACATTATGCACCGGCCCGAAATTGAGATTCAAATACAGGATTCGATGCGGAGCGTGGCCAAAAAGTTCCGCCTTTCCGACCATTACAACATTGTGGTTTTGGACAATGGGAAATATGTAGGCTTTTTATCCCGTGCCAACGTGTTCTCGGAATATCGCAAAATCCTTAAAGACTTGTCTGAGGATTAGTATTTTAAAAACTGGCACGCTTTTTGTGCAGATGTGCCTACTATGTATAGCACACCTTTTACAAACATCGCGTGTTTTATTAACCGACTGATGAAAAAGCTTTGCACCATCCTTTTAATCTTTTGCATTATGGTTTGTTCTTGCGATGAGAAAGACCATTCGTTGGAAAACATTCGCCAACGAAAGCAATTGAATGCGCTGGTGCGCTACAATTCGGTGGATTATTTCATTTATCGAGGGTATCCGATGGGCTTTCAGTTTGAATTGCTAAATCGTTTTGCCACACAGATGGGCGTAGAACTCAATCTTATCCCGATAGATACCAACGAGGCCTCGCTCGATTTGATTCACGAAGAACACATCGACCTCATCGCCTCGAATATCTCAGTGCTGGAATCCGACAAAGAACGGATTTGCTTCTCCAACTCATTTGTATCCGAAATGAACCTCTCTTGGGGCATGTCATGCGGGTCCGACAGCCTCTGCACAGCCTTAAACACCTTTATAGATAGCCTTGCAAAGACATCCACACAGTTATATCACAAATATTACAAGCAACCCCGCAAGGGTTATCCCAAATCCGACCAATATTCAGATGTAAAAGGCCGCCTTTCGCCCTACGACGACCTCATCAAGAAGCACGCCCAAAGGCTCGGTTGGGATTGGCGACTCTTAGCCTCACTCATCTACCAAGAATCCAACTTCAAGCCCGACGAAACAAGTTGGATGGGCGCCATCGGCCTCATGCAACTCATGCCCGCTGTTGCGGAAAAGTACAACATCACCCTCGAATCCTCTGCCGACGAACAAATCCTCGCCGGCGTCAAACATCTGCAAGCCATCGAGAAGCAATTGCCCAACGACATTCCACCAACGGAGCGCATCGCATTCACTTTGGCGGCCTACAATGTAGGCGTAGGGCACATTTTGGATGCCCGCCGCTTGGCCATCAAGTTTGGCAAAAACCCCAACGTGTGGTTCGACAATGCCGAATTTGGCTTAATGAAGAAATCCGACCGCAAGATTCTTCGCGACACCCTCGTGCGACACGGCTACGCCCGCGGCGAAGAAACCTCCCGCTTTGTGCGGGATATTATCACCCGGTGGGAGCATTATGAGAACCTAATTCCATAGAAAAAACATCGTAGCAAGACCGTTACACCACTGCAACGACTTTGCTCTGCCGTAGCAAGACCATTACACGGCTGCAACGGCTTTGCTCAATCCGAGCAAGACTATTTCACGGCTGTAACAGCTTTGCTCAGTCCGAGCAAGAGCATTTTTTCACAGAAACGGGTTTGCTCTGCCGGAGCAAGGCTGTCTTTTCAAAAAAACACCTTTGCTCTGTCAGAGCGAGACTGTCTTTTCACAAAAAGGGGTTTGCTCCGATACAAATAGGCCATAAACAACGTAGGGGTCGAAAATTTTCGACCCCTACATGAAGATTATTTAAAAAGATTTATTTAAACGGCATCTTCACCACCTTTGCCTTAAGAAGTTTCTCGCGAACTTTCACAAAAATTTCAGTGTCAACTTTGGCAAAAGCCGTTTGAACATAGCCCGTTCCAATAGCCTTGTTCAAAGAAGGAGCCTGTGTGCCCGAGCAAACGGCGCCAATCACATTTCCGGCAACATCGCACAATTCATAACCCTGACGGGGAATACCTCTATCCAAAAGTTCAAAACCAACAAGTTTGCGTTTCACACCATCAGCCTTAAGTTGTTCCATTTTTTCTCTGTCCACAAACGGTTTATTGTCCACAAACTTCGTAATCCAACCCAAACCCGCTTCAATCGGCGAAGTCGTATCATCAATCTCGTGGCCATACAAGCAAAAACCCATTTCCAAACGCAACGTATCACGACAACCCAAACCGGCAGGCTTAATGCCAAATTCTTCACCCGCATCGTAAACCGCTTTCCAAATCGTTTGAGCATCTTTCACATCACAATAGATTTCGCAACCACCCGATCCCGTGTAACCCGTAATCGAAAAAATCACATCCTTAACCCCCGCAAACTCCAACACCTTAAACGTGTAATATTGCATATCCGTTACATTCTCTTTGGTAAGTTTTTGCATCGCTTTCAAAGCCAACGGACCCTGAACCGCCAATTGCGCGTATGATTCCGAAGCATTGTAAAACTCCGAGCCCACATTCAGTCCCATTTCCTTAGCAATAGCACTCATCCAAGCAAAATCCTTGTCAATATTCGCAGCATTAGGCACCATAAAATAGTTGTCCTCAGCAAAACGATACACAAGCATATCATCAACAATGCCACCCTTTCCATTAGGCAAGCAAGTGTATTGCACCTGACCATCGGCCAACGCAGCCACGTTGTTCGTCGTAACCCGTTGCATAAACTCAAGCGCCTTCGGGCCCTTAGCCCAAAACTCGCCCATGTGAGAAACATCGAACACTCCCAAAGCATTGCGCACAGCAAGATGTTCTTCCACCAATCCGGTGTATTGCACAGGCATATTGTATCCTGCAAATTCGACCATTTTAGCACCAAGGTCGATGTGGTTTTGTGTAAAAGGTGTAACTTTCATCGTTTATATATTTTGTTTAAAAATTCCAGTATAACTCGATGGCGAAATCAATCTCAATTCAGCCTTTATCGCTTCGGAAACATCCAATGTTTCGATGAATTTGGCGATAGAATCGGCGTTGATCTTTTCATTTGTACGAGTAAGTTCTTTCAGCGCTTCGTAAGGATTAGGATACGCCTCTCGCCGCAATACGGTTTGGATGGCTTCCGCCACCACAGCCCAATTTTGGTCAAGGTCGCGTTGCAAAGCAGCTTCGTTCAAGAGCAACTTACCAATACCTTTTCGCAAGGAGTTGAAAGCAATTTGCGTATGCGCCAAAGGCACGCCCATGTTTCGGAAAACAGTCGAGTCGGTTAAGTCCCGCTGCAATCTCGACACAGGCAACTTCGCCGCAAGGTGTTCAAAGAGTGCATTGGCGATGCCGATATTACCTTCCGCATTCTCAAAGTCGATAGGATTAACTTTGTGCGGCATGGCCGAAGAGCCGATTTCGCCCTCCTTGATGCGTTGCTTGAAATAATCCATCGAGATATACGTCCACATATCGCGACTAAAGTCCAGCAAGATGGTATTAATCCGTTTCAGGTTATCAAACATGGCGGCGATATGATCGTAGTGCTCCACTTGCGTGGTCGTTTGCGAACGATGGAGTTCTAAGACGTCATTCACAAAGTGATTGGCAAACTTCACCCAATCAATATCGGGATAAGCCACGTGATGGGCGTTGAAATTCCCCGTTGCCCCGCCAAATTTGGCCGCATACGGAATGGTCTTGAACAGCTCAATCTGCTTCTTCAGCCGCTCAACAAACACGTAGATTTCTTTTCCAAGAACCGTTGGCGATGCCGGTTGACCATGTGTTTTAGCCAACATCGGGATGTGCTTCCAATGGTGAACCTTGGTTTCCACATCCAACAACAACGAATTGAGAGTTGGGAAAATGACGACTTGCAAGGCATCTCGGAACATCATTGGCTGAGCGGTGTTGTTGATGTCCTGCGAAGTCAGTCCAAAATGGACAAACTCCTTAAAGACAGACAACCCCAAAGCATCAAACGCCTTCTTAATGAAGTACTCAACGGCTTTAACGTCATGGTTAGTCACTTTCTCAAAATCCTTGATAGCTTGCGCATCTTGTTCTGAGAACTCTTCGTAAAGTTTACGAAGTTGAGGTTTCGCACTTTCGGGAAAGGATTTTAATTGCGGCAGAGGCAATTCCGTCAAGGCAATAAAATATTCAATTTCGACCAAGACCCGATAGCGAATCAAAGCCTGTTCCGAGAGGAAAGCCGCAAGTGGTGTGATTTGCGAACAATAGCGTCCATCAATGGGAGAAACGGCAGTAAGAGCTGTTAACATGCGTATTTTTTTGCAAAGATACGAAAAAATTATGAGTTATAAGCTATGAATTACGCTTTCCGTTGCATAGTTCAACATTTTTTTGTACCTTTGTGCCTGCAAAAGGCGATAATCGTGAAGCCATCAATCACAAAGAAAATGTCGTTAGATTCCATTTTAAGAAAAACTTTTTCCGCTCTATACCATAGGGACTACCGGAACTTTTGGATGGGACAGGTTATCTCCACAATCGGCAGTATGATTCAAGTAACGGCGTTGAGTTGGTATGTGTATCAGATTAGTGATTCGCCGTTCTTGTTAGGTTTAATGGGTGTTTTTGAATTTGGACCGGTGCTGTTGCTCACGCTTTTTTCGGGCGTGCTCATCGAACGGTTTCCTAAAAAGAAAATTCTGCTCATCACGCAAATTGTGTTCATGCTTCAATCGCTCACGCTCGCAGTTTTGGTTTGGCAAGGCGTTACCAACTATTGGGTGTTTGCCATGTTGGCTTTAGTTGCCGGTATAACGATGAGCGTGGAACAACCGACACGCCAATCTTATTTTGTGGAACTCGTCGGCAAAAACGATTTGCCCAATGCCATCTCTCTAAACTCAACCACATTCAATTTAGCACGTATCGTTGGCCCCTTGATAGCAGCTGTTGTGATGCGGTATTTGGGCATCGCTCAATGTTTTTTGATAAACGGACTAAGTTTCATCCCCGTTTTGTACGGCATTATGCTCATTAGCGTTATCGGCAAACCACGAAAGAAAGACACCGAATCCCGCATGTTAGCTGAAATCAAAGAAGGTGTGCTCTACGCAGTCAGAAATGAAAAGATACTGCCCACATTCCTCATCGTATTCGTCATAGGCATCTTTGCGATGAATTACAGTGTCATCCTGCCCGTGTTGGCCAAAGATGTGCTAATGGGCAACGAACATGTGTACAGCACCCTCATGTCGCTGTTCGGGTTAGGCTCGCTGTTTGGGGCGTTGTTCATGGGAAGTATAGGCAAAGATATACGCAGCAAACATTTCTTGGTGATGACCGCCCTTTCCATCGGCGCTTTGCAAATGATAACGCTCGTGTTTATCGAATCGTATATTCTTATGGCCATATTCTTAGTCGTTCTCGGATTTTTAACCCTATGTTTCCTAAACCGTGCCAACACCCGCATCCAACTGAACATAACCGACGAATATCGCGGACGAGTAATGAGTATTTATGTCCTCGTGGTTACCGGCAGCACACCGCTCGGTAATGCGTTTATAGGCTGGTCGATGGATCATATTGGAAAACCCTACGGTTTTTTTATCGGCGGAATAGTATCGTTTGCAATAGTGTTCACACTCTTTGTAATTTATCGCAAGTATTTAAAGAAAGCCCAAGTCGTTCCCGATAAGAAAAAGAAATATCATTTTTTTGGATTATGAAACCCATCATAGCCGGCCCCTGTTCCGCCGAAAGCGAACAACAAATCCTACAAACCGCCGAGTTCTTAGCCAAAGAAACCGCCGTAAAAACTATGCGTGCCGGTGTTTGGAAACCCCGTTCCCGCCCCGGAGGTTTTGAAGGACACGGCCAACAAGCCCTACGCTGGTTACAAACCGCCAAACAAACCTATGGACTATCCATCGCCGTCGAAGTCGCCGTTCCCGAACACATAGAACAATGCCTAAAATACGACATCGACACCGTTTGGATAGGCGCACGCACCACCGGCAACCCGTTTTCCGTACAAGACATCGCCCAATCCCTCAAAGGAACCAACCTTTCCGTAATGGTCAAAAATCCCCTCAATCCCGACATCGGATTGTGGTTAGGTGCCATCGAACGCATCGAGAAAGTCGGCATATCACAACCAAAAGCCATCCACAGAGGATTTAGCACCTATCAGACATCAAAATTTCGCAATCCGCCCATGTGGGAAATTCCCATTGAAATCAAGCGTCTTCGTCCCGACATCCAACTCTATTGCGACCCCAGCCACATCGCCGGACAATCCAATTTAGTCCCCCACATTGCCCAAAAAGCCTTCGATATGGATATGGACGGCCTCATGATAGAACTCCACCCCACCCCCAAACACGCCCTAACCGATGCTTTTCAGCAATTAGATTTCGCCAACTTCAAGAATTTACTACAACACTTAATCGAAAAAAACGCCCACGTCGAACACCCCGAATTAGCACAAATGCGCACCCTAATCGACGATTTAGACGAAGAACTCATCACAATCCTCGCCAAACGCATGGCCATCGTAAACCAAATCGGCGCCTACAAACACAACCACCAACTCACCATCCTCCAAATGGACCGCTGGAAGTCTCTACTCCAAAACCGCTTAAAGACAAGTCAAAAACAAAACCTCAACGACGAGTTCATGCTCAACCTCTGGCGCCTCATCCACGCCGAAGCACTGCGAATACAAGAAAGCTAATAATAATTTTAAGCAAACGGTATTTTACCTTATTTTAGGGTTGCATAGCATTATGCAAACGACATTTTACCCTATTTCATCCTTGCATAAGCGTATGCAACGGTATTTTTACCCTGTTTTGGGTTTGCATAGCATTATGCAAATGACATTTTACCCTATTTTGTCCTTGCATAACGTTATGCAAGTCCATTTTTACCCTCTTTGCCATTTGCATAGACTTCTGCAAGCTGTAAACAGTTCCATTTTTTTGTTATTTACAGTTCATACCCAAACCGCTTCAAAATTTTCTCATTATCCCGCCAGTCCTTCATCACTTTCACAAACAGTTCCAAAAACACCTTCTTGCCGAGAAACTTCTCCATTTGCAAACGAGCCTCTTTGCCCACACGTTTCAGCGCAGCCCCTTTATTGCCGATGATAATCGCCTTTTGCGATTCACGTTCCACATAAATCAACGCACGAATTTTATCCAAATCCTCCCCCTCATCATACGTATCCACCACAACTTCCACCGAATAAGGAATCTCCTTTTGATAATGCAACAAAATCTTCTCACGAATAATTTCCGACACAAAAAACCTCAAATTCCGATCCGAAACCTCATCTTTCGGATAAAACGGCGGCGCCTCCGGCAGATGTTCCAAAATCATAGCAATCACACCCTCGATATTGAATTTATGAAGCGCCGAAACAGGCAATATTTGCGCCGTAGGCAATTTTTCCTTCCATTCTTCAATTTTAGCCGCAATCGTTTCTTGATTAGAAAGGTCAATTTTGTTCAACAACAAAATAATCGGCGTTTGAGAAGCTTTGATTTTCTCAATAACATCCTGATTTTTGAAATCCTCACCCAAATCCGACAGCAAAACAAACACATCCGCATCTTGCAACGCACTGTTTATACTCGTCATCATGGATTCTTGCAGTTTGTAGTGCGGGTTGACCAATCCCGGCGTGTCCGAAAACACAATTTGATAGTCGGCATCATTCAAAATGCCGATGATACGATGGCGTGTAGTTTGCGCTTTGGGCGTGATAATCGATAATTGATCGCCCACCAACGCATTCATAAGCGTTGATTTCCCGGCATTAGGATTGCCGATGATGTTTACAAATCCGGATTTATGTTGCATAATAAAAAGTTATTCTCGCCAAATTCTGACCCAAAGATGTCCGAAAAATATAGTTTCCCTTCCTTCTTCGCCAAGATTGCACACGTATGTTTTCAGAGGCTCTTTGGATTGATTTACGACAAACGTATAAGACAGTTTCTGCCACCCGAACGAATTAGGTTTGCCGGTGGTTTGTTCGCACATCCAAAAGATATTCGGATTGTGCCCATCGCTCAAAACCAAATGCCCATAGTCCGAGCCTTTGCGCCAAGCCTCAACATGGATAGAGTCGCCCTGCTCAAGTCTTCCAAATCCAAATCCCAGAGCATAACGATTTTCAACAGTGGTTACAGCCGCCGTATCCGGTGCAAACACCGTATCAAAAATCAGTTTTCGAGGAATGATAGGCTCATTCAAAACCGTATATTGCGTTTCCGAAAACGGAAAATAGTCGGTATGCGAGGATACAAGAGACGTTAACTTATCTTCTGTTGGCGCAGCCGAATCGGTAGGATAAAGCCAAATGCTTTTCGGCGGAAGGTTGTAAAGTCCGGAGATAACTGCCGTTTCAAACGGCAGAAATCGGGCATCCATATATTTGTAAGTAGCTTGGAAATGCTCTGCAAGCGCAATCTTTTCCGATGGAAATGCAAAAGCAGCCTCTTGCAAACGTTGCACATCGGCAAACCGTTTCTCGAATGTGGGCAACATGCGCAATTGTCCACCAATCGACAAACACAGTAAAATACCAATGATACCCAACCGCCATTTGTTGAGCGGAGCAGGTTCCCAAACATAGCCGTTCATCGCCATCAAAACCAACGCCGCCAAAGGCAAATAAATTTGTTCAAAATCGAATGTAAACAATATATTCGCACATCTAAATGTGATTAAGAACAGCACCACCGCCAAACCGCCAAACACCCCTAATGCTCGATAATCTTTCTTGACCAACCATACCAAACACAGAAAAACCACCATACAACCAATAATCACATAATTGTTAATGGCCATGCTCAACAGATAGTTCAAACGAGAAAAAGCATGCACGCTGTTGGCCGAATCTGCAATCACAGTCGGTATTGAACCATGCAATAATTGAGTATAAATAGCCAAAAGGCCAAAAAATCCCAATTCAAACAGCGCATGAGTTTTCACAATATATTTGGTGCATATAAATACAATCAAAGCCAATCCGAAATAAAGCGTGCAAAGCATGTCGTAGGTCGAATTAACAGCCCCAAAAAACGAATAATTCACACCCAACAACAACAATAGCAGAAACACCCCGCTAAACGTCTGTTTAAATCCATACCGGCAAACAATAAAAATCAAATAAGTATAAATCATTGGTGCCGACGAAAACACCATGCTCACAAAAGTCAGCGAACACTGACCGTTAACCGTCAGAATGGTCAACACATTTTGAAACCAATTAGCCGATAGCCACGTTTCGGCCGACCAAAGATTAGGGGCATTAACGAGGTTAAAAAAGACCATAGCTGACTCGCCAAAGGTTGTGCGCAAATAATGAAACCAAGTCGTTAGCCCAATGGCAACCCAAAATCCAACGTGCGACAAAGCCGTTAGATACATCGACCAATTATAGGTTTTAGTGGTTTGAAAAGTGGGATTTTTTTCGTAACTTTGCATATCGAATTTGTTCACAGACTGCAAAAGTACAAAAAAATCTTGACATGACCTTAATTTTTGCCACAAATAATTCGCACAAACTGCAAGAAGTGCGAGAAAAATTACACACCATCCATCCCCACATTCAAGTTGTCAGCCTTTCAGAGATTGGTTTTTCAGCCGATTTGCCCGAAACCGGACACACCTTGCAAGCCAATGCCCTGCAAAAAGCACAAACCCTGTACGACCATGTATCACAAAATTGTTTTGCCGACGATACAGGCCTCGAAATAGAAGCCCTCAATGGCGAACCCGGCGTATATTCCGCACGGTATGCAGGCGAACCATGCTCTTTTGAAGATAACATGAATTTAGTGCTATCCAAAATGCAAGGACAAACCAACCGCAAAGCCTGCTTCAAAACCGTTATAGCATTAATATTAGACGGACAAGTTCATTATTTTGAAGGCCGTGTGGATGGCCAAATCCTAACCGAAAAACACGGCGCTGAAGGTTTTGGCTACGACCCCATCTTCCGTCCCGATGGCTACACCGAAACTTTCGCCGAACTCCCCTTAGACCTCAAAAATCAAATCAGCCATCGAGGCCGCGCATTAGATGCCATGGTGGAATGGCTGTCCGACTTTCGGAAAGTCTCCCGCAGGGCAACATGAAGGTTTCCGAATTTTCGGAAACCTTCGCGTAGGGCTACATGTTAGTTTCCGAGTTTCGGAAGCCTTCACGTAGGTCAACATGGTGCTTTCCGAACTCTCGGAAACCTTTATGTAGAACAACTTGGCACTTTCCGAGCTTCTGAAAGCCTAAAACCTGACAAAATGTCAGTCTCATGACATTTTGACACGTCAGAAGATAGCAATGCATTAGGTTTGTAGGTTTGTTGCATGTTTCAAAGAAATTTCGGCAAAGATACAAAAAATTTTTGAAACGCAAAGAAAAAGTCGTATCTTTGCACCGTTAAAACTTACGAACCTATGCGTCCGATAACCGATTGGCTCCCGATAACGAAAGACGAAATCCTCAAAAGAGATTGGTCTGATGTCGATATTGTGATTGTAACAGGCGATGCCTATGTGGATCACCCGAGTTTTGGTTCGGCAGTGATTGGCCGGGTGTTGGAGCGCAACGGGTTTAGGGTGGCCATTTTGCCGCAGCCGAATTGGAAAGACGATTTGCGGGATTTCAAGAAATTCGGAAAACCACGTTTGTTTTTTGGCGTAACGGCCGGCTCGATGGATTCGATGGTGAACCACTACACGGCGGCCAAACGCTTGCGTAGCGACGATGCCTACACGCCGAACGATGAGGCGGGATTTAGGCCCGATTATCCGACGATTGTTTACACACAAATCCTCAAACGGCTGTATCCCGACACGCCCGTTATTCTGGGCGGCATCGAGGCCTCGCTTCGGCGGTTTTCGCATTATGATTATTGGCAGGATAAATTGATGCCGTCGATATTAATTCAATCGGGCGCAGATCTGTTGGTGTATGGAATGGGCGAGAGGCCGATTGTTGAAATCGCCAAGCGGCTCAACGCAGGAAACCCTTTGCAGGATATTCAAAAGGATGTGTTGCAAATCGGGTATGTTACCAACGAAGTTATGCACGAAGATTTGCAGTCGTATGAAGCCTGTTTGGCAGAGCCTAAGAAATCGGCCGAGAATTTTCGTAAGATAGAAACCGTGTCCAACACACAAATCCCCACAAGGCTTACGCAGAAACACGGCACGCAAACCGTGGTCGTGAATGGCCACTATCCGCCCATGACCACTAAAGAAATTGATACCATCCACGATTTGCCGTTCACACGATTGCCACACCCAAAATATAAAAAGCGGGGTGTGATTCCGGCCTATGAGATGATTAGGCATTCAATCAACATCCATCGAGGATGTTTTGGCGGATGTGGGTTTTGCACAATTTCGGCGCATCAAGGCAAACAGATTGTGAGCCGAAGCAAGGCTTCTATTCTGAAAGAGGTTGAGGCCATAACCCAAATGGAAGATTTCAAAGGGCATATTTCGGATTTAGGAGGCCCGTCGGCCAACATGTGGATGATGACCGGTCGCACGGAGGTTCTTTGTAAAACCTGCACCAAATATTCCTGCATTCATCCCTATATTTGTAAGAATTTGCATGTGGATCACAAACCGCTGCTCGCACTTTACAGAGTGGTGGCCACACGTCCGAAGATAAAAAAAGTGTTCATCAGCTCCGGCATCCGTTATGATTTGTTCGACGAACAATCCACCAACCCCGACCGTGATTATGCCGCTTATGTGATTCAAAACTGTGTTTCGGGACGCCTCAAAGTAGCGCCTGAGCATACCGAACCACATGTTTTAGACCTCATGCGCAAGCCGAAATTTGACCGGTTTGTGAAAGTCAAGAAATATTTTGATGACCTTAATCTCAAATTAGGGTTGCGCCAACAATTGATACCCTATTTCATTTCGAGCCATCCCGGTTGCACCGAAGACGACATGATAGCGCTGGCCGAAAAAACCAAAAACTTAGGCTACAAGTTGGAGGCCGTTCAAGATTTCACACCAACCCCCATGACGCTGTCCACCGAAATCTATTTTTCGGGATACGACCCATATACCAAGCAACACGTGTATTGTGCCAAAAAACCGGAAGACAAACGCTATCAGAACAGGGCGTTCTTCTGGTGGAAAAGACCTTCCGAACGATGAACATCTACGCAGCGCTCCCCGTGATGAACGAGCCGGATGTGGAACATACCATTCGGCAAATCTTATCACAAACGCTGCCTCCAAAGGCGTTGTACGTTTGTGTCAACCAACCCGACGAATACAAGCACGATGCCGACAAGCAGTTTATCTTTGAACAAAATCAGCAAACAATTGCATACATCCGCAACCAGTTCCCAAAGGTTAACATCATAGATAAATCCACCCATGGTTGGGATTCCAAAAATCACGGCGTAGGCTGGGCTCGGAAACTGTTGATGGATACCATTAATGAGATAGCCAATCCCGAAGATATAATCATCAGTTTGGATGCGGATACCGAATATCCGCCTACCTATTTTAAATCAGTAAATCAGATTTTCAATATAGACACGTACCCGGTTGCTGAGCGGAGTCGAAGCGCCCGGCCGATAGCCCTCTCCAATCCCTATTATCATAAACTAACCGGTCGAAAGGCCGAAGACCGAGCCATGTTGCGCTACGAAATTTACATGCGTTGCTATCATCTCAATCTGATTAGAATTGGCAGTCCGTATGCCTTCACAGCGTTGGGTAGTGCCATAGCCGTTCGCATAAGCGCCTACCGGAAAATGGGTGGCATGGCTCCGAAGAAAAGCGGAGAAGACTTTTATTTCTTGCAGCAACTCTGTAAAATCGGACGTGTGGAAACCAAGAACACGGTTGTTGTTTACCCCGCCACCCGACTGAGCAACCGTGTATTTTTCGGAACAGGGCCTGCCCTCATCAAAGGTGTGAATGGCGATTGGAACAGTTACCCGATTTATTCGCCCAAACTGTGGGATGAGGTGGCTGCCATCTACCAAGATTTCAGCCGCTATTTTTCGTCCGACGATATTCAAAAGTTCAGAGCCAATTCCAAAACAGAAGCACAGTTTCAAAAGTTTTGCCACGAGAAATTTGATGGACTTCGCATTTTGCAATATCTCAAAAGTCATCATGCCGAGCATCCGCAATCGGATGAAATAGGATTGAGCCAAAACTTGACCGTGTTAGGCATCAACACGTTACTCCCTTCGGATTTCTCGTTTCAAACGGCCAAGATTACACTTTTAGATGAAATTCGTGATATTTTGTTTGCCAAACTCAATAATTATCCGTAAATTTGCAAAAATCTTTCAAGATGAAACCAAAAATCTTATCCCTCTGTGCCATTTTGATGGCCGTTCTGTTTTTGGCCAACACGCCGAAAGCGGACACAATCACGATTTACACCATTGGCGATTCTACAATGGCAAACAAAGACACAACCGACGGCAAACTTGAACGCGGTTGGGCGATGATGCTGCAAGAGTTCTTCGACGAGAGCAAAGTCGTTGTTGAGAACCATGCTGTGAACGGCCGAAGTTCCAAAAGTTTCTTCGAGCAAGGGCGTTGGAAACCTATCATGGACAAATTGAAAGCGGGCGATTATGTGTTCATTCAATTCGGCCACAACGATGAAAAGACGGAAGATTCGCTGCGCTACACCGACCCTCAAACGACCTATAAGGCGTTCTTGACCATGTATGTGAACGATGCTCGTAGCAAAGGTGCAAATCCGGTTTTGCTTACGCCGATTGCTCGTCGCACCTATGTCAAAGGCGTTAAACTTCCGATAGACACTCACAAGGAATACTCCATCGCTGTGAGGCAGCTGGCCAAAGATTTGGATGTGCCGATGATTGATATGGACGAGCTGTCGAGAAAGTTGCTCGTGCAAATGGGCGATGATGGAGCAAAGGAACTCTACATGTGGGTTGAGCCGGGAGAAAATTCCAATTATCCCGACGGTTTGAAAGATGATACACATTTGAACGAATACGGCGCCGAACGAATGGCTTCTATCGCCATATCAAATCTTCGTCGGTTAAAATTACCGTTAGAAAAAATGTTACTTGACAATGTTTATGATGAAAACTGGAAAGATGTGGTCTTTGAACAACCCGATGAATGGTACGGAACGGCAGATGCGCAAGCCATTGCCGAAAATGTGCTACTCTACCAAAGCAACATCGGCGGATGGCCGAAAAACTTGCCGCTGCATCACAAATTAACCGAAAAACAACGCCAAAAACTTATCGCCAATAAAGCTAATACGAAAGACATCACGCTG
>JAITVC010000036.1 GCA_031286005.1 Bacteroidales bacterium | reverse complement strand
GTAATGATGTGAAAATTCGCTGCCAATTGTCGGCCCGACATGCCCACCGGATCTTTGATTCCGGAGATGCCATCGACAATAAATTCTTGCGGAATAACGTGCAAAATTTCTTCGCCAGGTTCCACTTGAATTTTCTCCATGAGGGCGATGAAATTCTCGACTTCGGTATGTGTGATTTCCTCGTCGCTGGTGCGAATAACCTCACTGCGACGCTGAAAACTTTTGATATGTTGTCCGGCAATGCCCACATAGACATCCTTAATTTTCACGCCCGATCGCAGTTCGGCTTCTTCTACGGCCACTTTGATAGATTCCACGGTTTTGTCGATGTTCATTACCGAACCGCGCATCACACCGGCAGAAGGCGTGTTGCCATGCCCTAAAATTTCGATTTTACCGAACTCATTTTTCTGTGCAACAATGACCGCAATCTTTGTGGTTCCAATGTCTAATCCTACAACGATGTTATTTTTCATAAATCTACTTACATTATCAACCCACAAAAATACGCATAATTTTTGAAAAAACAAAGTTTTTTAGAAAAAAATCGCTTTTGGAGTATTTTTCGTCTTGGTTTTTTATTTTTAACACTTTTTAACTAAATTTAACACTTTTTAACATTTCTATTTGAAAAATTTGTTGTAACTTTGCAAAAAAATGAAAACGATGTCCATACAAGAGCAGCAAACCGTACGCGAGAAATATTACAATGAAGCCATGCGCTATATGAGTAATGCCAAAGAGAACTTGCAAAAAGCAGGGAAAGAAGATAATTTCTATTTGGATGATAAATATGTGAAAACCGCATGTGGAGTGGCTTACAATGGAGTGTTGAAAGCCCTTGACGGATATTTTGAATTAAAAGAAGTTAAAAAACCTCGAGGCCGAAGATCAATTGAATTTTACGAAAATGCGTTGGCTAAACTTGACAAAAAATTGTTGGCTTATTTGAATAATGTTTACCAAGTACTCCATTTATTGGGATATTACGATGGTAACCGGAGTGTGAAAATTATCCAAGCCGGGATAGAAGATGCTCACGTAATCATCAATTATATCAAGCCAAAACGATAGTTTCTTCATCTCATTCGTCATAATATCGATAAACTCTGTCTTTTAGTTATGTAACTATGTTTTTAGTTGTATAACTAATTTTTTAGTTGGTTTGTGTTTTTAGACCTTTGTACAAACAACTTGATTATTATATTTCAAATTAATGATTTTATAAGCATCCCAACCGGCTTTTTGCAGACCGTGCGTATAAAATTGCTCCAAGCGTTTGAATTGATCTTCGTAATTCTCTGCATTGCCAAGTAAAATCAACTGATTGCCGACTTTCGGAACGAGCTCAAATTCCTGTTTTTCATTGATGTAAATTTGATCAATCAAGGTATTCAAAAACTCGTTGTTACGAATAAACGTTGTTATTTGGAAAATTTTGTTTAAAGTCGGTGTTGGATAAGTCGTGTCGTTAGCGAATTTTTCAACGTTTTGATTGGGAGAGAACGATTCCGAGATATGACCGTTTGCAACAAGTAAATACGCGGTGTGAGCGGGATTTGTGTTCATCAAACAACCATCCGAACAGATGTAGAATTGCTGGCGTTTGGCATTTTCTACCCGAACAATCGGCGTGCGTTGCATGACCTCAATATTCATCTCGCCGGATAGTTGCGAAAACACGTTTACATCTTGAATGGCGCTGTTTTGCGACAATTGTTTTTCGATGGCGTGAGTATTCAACACATTGGTCAAATCCCCTTCCGGATAAAGATTCGATGCCGAGAGTTGATCGGCAATTTCATTTTCGGTAATGAAAATTTCGCTGTTATTGGCGTCGATGGAGATTTTTACGGCATTGCAAACCCGTTTGGCATATTGTTGATGCGCAAATCGCAATGTCCAAATTATTCCATTCAGAAAGAGCAAAATGAATAGGATGTATGATATTGGTTTTAGGTATTTTTTCATAATTTTTAGTTGTCTGGTGTCGGGTTACCGGTGTCGGGTGGATTTTTTGGCTAAACACCGGATGCCTGAAACCGGTTGCCGGTAACCATGTTAGTAATCGGATTCACCAATTGATCAATATCGCCTGCGCCCATTGTGAGAAGTACGTCAAGCGATTGCGTTTTTAGGGTTTCGATTAAATCGGATTTTGTCGTCAAAATTTTGTTTGGACAGGTGCATTTTTCGAGCAACATTTCGGAGGTAATGCCTTCAATCGGTTTTTCCCTTGCAGGATAAATATCCAATAAAACCACAGTGTTGAGTAAGGATAAACTTTCGGCGAAATCATCAGCAAAATCACGCGTTCGCGAATAAAGATGCGGTTGGAAAATGCCGGTAATTTTTCGGTTTGAATATAGATTTTTTACCGATTCGATGCAGGCTTTGATTTCTCTCGGATGATGGGCGTAATCATCGATATAAACTAAATTTTCAGTTTTTATGTGAATATCAAAACGCCGTTTTACGCCTTGAAACGATTTTAATCCTTCACGAATTTCGTGTTCTGTAACACCCAATTTTTGAACAATAGCAATGGCAACAACGGCATTTTCCACGTTGTGCAATCCGGGATACGTCATTTCTAAATCGTTCCAAATTCCGTTTGGCGAATTAAAATTGAAATGATATGCGCCATTTTCAACACGCAAATTGGATGTGAAATAATCGGCTTTTGGATTGTCCAAATGATAGGTTTTACAGGCTTTTCCAAAATTCGGCAGACCGTATTTTTGAAACAGAAACCCATCTTGTGGAACTAAATTGGCAAAGTCCGAAAAACTTTGTTCCAACGCCTGTTTTGTGCCGTAAATATCCAAATGATCGGCATCAACCGATGAAATAACCGCCACTTTCGGATGCAGTTTTAAGAACGAACGATCGAACTCATCGGCTTCAATCACGGCTATTTCCGAGGTTTCGGACAGAATTAAATTCGAGTTGTAATTTTTAGAGATACCTCCTAAAAACGCATTGCATTTGACGTGAGATTGCGTAAGCAGATGTGCGAGAAACGTAGTAATGGTCGTCTTTCCGTGAGTTCCGGCCACGCAAACGCCCAGCATGTTTTCGGTGATTAACCCCAACACTTCCGAGCGTTTGTAAATTGGAATTTTCGTATTTTGCAAATACACGAACTCCGCATTATCTTTCGGAATCGCCGGCGTGTAAATCACTAAATCCACATCATTCGGAAGTAAATTAATATCTTCAACGTAGTGAATTGTCATGCCTTCGCGCTCTAATTCTTCGCAAAGCGGCGTTCGCGTGCGATCATAACCCGAAATTCGGACACCTTTCGATGCAAAAAACCGCGCCAAGGCACTCATGCCGATGCCGCCAATGCCAAGGAAATAGATATGTTTTAGGTTGTTTATGTTCATATTTTTTTGATGCTGTCCACGATGTCGGCAATTTGCTTGGCCGCATCAGTTTTGGCTAATTTGGAAATATTTTGAGATAGATTTTGTTGCAATGACGTATCGTTTACTAATTCTGAAATGCTTGAAAACAGAGAGTTTTTCGCATCTTTATCGGCCACGAATAACGCCGCATTTTGATTGACTAAAGCCATCGCATTTTTGGTTTGATGATCTTCCGAAACGTTGGGAGATGGAATTAAAATCGCCGGTTTTCCGACCATACACAATTCCGAAATCGACAATGCGCCTGCTCTTGACACAATGAAATCCGCAATGCTGTAAGCCAAATCTATGCGTGTGATGAATGGCATGATGTGAATATTCGGATATTTTTTTGTATCAATCGTGGTGATGTTAAAGTTTTTTCCGGTTTGCCAAATCACTTGTAAATCGGTATTGGCTAATTCGGGCAACATGGCCGATAAACTTTCGTTAATCGTGCGTGCACCGAGACTTCCGCCGATAATCAACATTGTTTTTTTT
>JAITVC010000274.1 GCA_031286005.1 Bacteroidales bacterium | reverse complement strand
GAATTTCTATTCACAGCCTCCAACGTGAATGACAATTTGGAAGGCGACAAAATTGAAGTTTTTGCTTCGGACACACCCGGAAATGAGTCGTCTTTTGAGCAGAATTTTTAACTCTGGGGGAGTGTACAGCTATTGTACACCTACTGTACAGCTACCCTAACGAAAAACGACACCATTTTGGTGCCGTTTTTTATGGTTATAATTGAGTTTTTTTTCCGTGATGTAGTTCGTAATATTTGCAATCTTCGTGGCGCTCGGATGTGCACACGCAACCTATTCTTTCGCCGGTTTCAAATTCAATGGTGGCGCATTGTTTCTTAAATTCGCCGTCTTTTCTAACAAACATTTTAATCGCAATTCCGGCGATGGCCAAGGCAATCAAGCCCGCCGTAATTAAAAACAACTGCATAATGGAGTAAGGGTATATCCGTTAGTTTTGAGTAAATTAACCAATCCTTCATCGCCGGCCAAATGCCCTGCGCCCACCACGATAAACGTTCCGCCATTGGGCAAAAAGGTTAGGATTTTCTTAGCCATGTTGTGATTGCGCTCGTTAATAAACTTTTTCATAAACTCTTCGTTATCGTCTGATTCCATAAGGAGTTTATAGAGTTTCTTGTCGCTTTGGTTGAGGTAGGCCTGAATTAGTTCCTCGGATTCCTTTTTCAATGAATCTTCGAGGTTTGGCGTATGAATCAGTTCGATAAGGGTTTGTAATTGCTCCTCGAACGAAAAGCTGTCTATTACATCCATTTGCAAGTCAAACGATTCTAATTCCAGAATAGTTTTGTTCGCTTTGCGTGCTTTCTTCAACAAAAACAAATCCAAAGGGTCTTTCTCATCTTTCGGCAAAACCGATTGAGAGATGGCAGCTGCCACAAAGAACGGCTTCATGCGTTTCAAGCCCATAAATGGCGCATCCACATACTTTTTGGCCACCTTTTTGAGAAGTTTAAAATCCTCTTTCGACAGCAATTCTTCATAAGACTGCTGCATAATCATTCGTTTGGCCATCGCCATTGGGTCGATGTTCTCGATGTCGAACTCCAATGCGAAATACTTAGATTCGTTAAATCCGTTCCAAGCCAACGAATCGAGTTCAAACACCCGTTTGTCTTGAATGTGAATAGAGCCGAAAAGGTAAGACTTTTCAGTAAGCCCGTTGCCGGAAATCTCCCACAGCAACGATTGTGCATTCAGCTGGAAGGCACAGAATAATGGTAGAATAAATGTTAGGTGTTTCATAGTTTCTTTATGGTTACGTATTGTCTGTAAATAGTATTTATTTCTTAATTTTATTTTAACGGCAACAGCGGCAATTTAGCGGCAATTTAGCGGCAATCTAAAAAACATATCTCGACAACTTGTTATCACTATGCTTTTTAAGAAATCCTTTTTCTGCCAAGTCTGCAAGGTCGTACCTTACCGTTCGTTCTGCGATGTTGTATCGTTTCATATATTCCGAACTCACAATTTCGCCTTTCGACTTGAAATAAATTAACGCATCAATTTGTCTTTCATTCAATCCCAGTTTGCTCAAATATTCTTTGTTATAAATATCTTTACGGAACGTTATCCAGAAGTCAGAGCCTTTGGGCGAAAATTGTGGTGCCGGCAAGCCTGCTGAGACACATTGCTCTTCAATCTTGGAGATGCCTCGTCCCCACGATTCTACATAACCACTGCGAAAAAATGCGTTAGCAATATCGGGATTGTTTGGACGGGAGGAATGGCTTTGTAAAAGATTTTGAACGGTCCAATCGGCGGGCAATTTTCCTTCATTCCAGATCATAATTTTATCGTCATAAACACGAATTTGGATTGGAGCTCCGCCCGGATATTCTTTGTGAGCTACAGCATTCAAAAGAGCTTCTCGCAAAGCCTCTTTTGGGTATTCATGAGTTTCTATACGCGAAAGTCCTCGATAACTGATTATAGCCCGAGTGTACTTTGTCAAAAGCAATTCCATTGTTTTTTCGACTTGTTCAAATAAGTTGCCATGAACAGTATCTTGGTACGACAAATCGCTGTCGCTACGGAAAAAGGCGATTTTTATATATGCTCCTGTGGCAAATTTTTCAGGGTTGGGATGAAAAAGCATTAAAGCGGCTCGCTTTAATTTGCCATCTTCTAATAAATTCAAGTTTTCGAGCAACTGTTCGGGTGTATCTTTGCGACATTTTTCATCAAGGCGGTTGCTGTCGATACCTTTTTCTTTGAAGAACTCAAATGTTTCCCGTTTTAAATCAGCAATGCTGACGTTTGGCATTGGCACGCTATCCCATTTTCGGCCGTATTTTTGCAACAAGAATTTATCCAATGCTACACCTTTAAGTTCCTGTTTGGTACTTCCACTGCGATAATGATATTCACCCTTGTAATTTACCGGATTGGGTTGTGGTTCTACTACAATTTCAATGTAGCTGCCTTGTTCTGTCTCGCATAAATTTACATCACAAACAATTCCCAAAATGGTGGTTATCTTGTTAGGTAGGTCTTCCAGTAGTTTGGAAGAGTTTTTCACCCCAACTATTTCGCCGGTGTCACTTTTCCCAATAATTAGCGTGCCGCCCTGTGCATTAGCAAAGCCACATATCCATTTTAGATACTCATCTTTCCAAATGGACTTGTATTCTATGTTTTGAGTTTCGGGCATAGTTCAATTTTACTTATTGCGAACACAACGCACCATTAATCCAAGGTTTTTGCCGTTTAGGGTCTTAGGGTAGATACGTGTAGTACTTAATTCTAACTCGTAAGAACTATCCACTCCAAATGCCACTCCAAAATGCGACTTCGACCAGTAGTGTGCAATCGAACCTTGCTGAGAGATTGTCCCGCCGTTGCTGGAATTACAGTAGCCTCCATAGGAAGCTCCCCATTCGTTTAAATACGCATTTAAGAGCGTTGGTTCCGACGGAGTGATGTTTTTGCCTTCGCCTCCTAAAACTGTGTCTAAAGCAAAAAAATCATCCGTCGTTGGCACTTGCCAACCATTTGGACAGAGTACGACTTGATAACGATTAACGGCTTCCCACGAATATAAATCGCCATATCCCTCGTTTTGTCGGCAGTCGGCTATATAGTTTCCGGTTTCTCCACCACCGAAATCGTTTTTCTTACAACCGGTAGCCATGACTACATCGCTCCATATTTTGCCGTCGATAGTCCATGT
>JAITVC010000221.1 GCA_031286005.1 Bacteroidales bacterium | reverse complement strand
CGATTGGCTTTGCGATACGAGGCTTTGAATACAAAAGGAATCTCTAAATTAGCACAAATCTTTGAAATACGTTCGGCAATATCGAAAGGCATCTGTTCATTTTCAATCACGCAGGGGCCTGCAAGAAGGAAAAAGTTTGCGTTTGAATGATTATTTAATAGTTGGGGTAGCATGGTCAATTATTTATAACGTTCTTTTCCGAGTGTTCCTATGCTGCGTTTCATGAAGCCGGTTGACGAAACAGCATCTAAATCTTGTTTAACGATGGCTAAACGACGTTGAAATTCTTCGGTCAGTTTGAGGTCTTGGGCATTGTCTGCGATGACTTGTTCCAAGTTCTTGATATGACTTTCGTACAACTGTATGTCGCTTTGTTGTTTTTGTTTCATGCGATCGGCATAGAAATCGCTTTTTACAAGATAATTATAGGTAAACATCTCCCGAATATCCGGATGATTGAGATCTTTTCCT
Source organism: Bacteroidales bacterium (assembly GCA_031286005.1). Next base: position 4,403 of record JAITVC010000221.1, on the reverse strand, counting down.
TCATACGTGCCATCCACCATAATGGATAACAGCGCTTTCAACGGCGGAATAGCCATTTCATAACTTCCGTCTTTGAAGTATTGTTCGGCTGCAACTTTTTGATTTTCGACAATATTGTTGATACCATCTACAAATTCATCCAAATTCTGCAATTCGGGCTTCAACATATTGTCGGAGAAAACCACATCCGGATTTTCAAATACACGTCCGAAATACGCATTGATGAAACGATTGGTGATGCGATAGCCCAAAACACTCGCCTTAACTGTTTTTCCTTTATAGTTGAAATCTTCCAGTTTTTCCAAGTGATCTTTAGAAATCATGTTCTTGGGATTGGTTTCTTCGCTATTTAATCGTGCCCATACTTCGGGAATCAGCAAACTCAAATCATGGTCTATTCGGAAATTAGGGCCAATATAGCCCGCCGGTGTAGTGTAGCCCGGATAGCCGGTTAAAATCCATGAAATCAAAGTTGAATTTAAATCCACAATCGGCAGCACGGCATTGAACGGCCCTTTCGTTAAGGCGCCTTCCGAGCCTGCACCGGTGGTTGATGGCGATTTACCCGTTAAACTCGATAAGAAATCCATGAATAATTCGGGGAGCTCTTGGTAGTGAATTGGGTTGTAGACCGCCAATGGCCGCACATCTTTTTCCGCAGGATTGTTTCTTCGGCCGGGCAAAACAGTTGTAACCGGTGTGTAGAGTGGTTCGGAGAAAGGGAGTTTGCGTGCAATGCGCATACCTATTTCGGCTAAATACACATCTTGTGGATGGGTTAGATTGCTGGCCGTTTGCAGATAACGCACATTTTTCGACGGCTTTCCGTCTACAAGGCGCGGATTAGCCGAACTTACAAAATAGTTGCAATCTTTATCCGCAACAACGCTTAACAGCAAATTTTGCATAGGCTCCGTAAAACGCTCAAAATTCGTTGTATCTTCAATCATATCCTCAGCCTGAGCACGTGGAAGCGGCTCAAAATTCGAGATAAACGTGTTGGGCGATGCCAAATCACTTTCTGCTTTCTTATCAAATCCTCGAACAATGGCCTCATCGGGACGTTGGAAAAACCGACTTTCGCAGTTCTTAACAAATTTCAAACTTTTGTGATAAGCCACAGCCGGATTTAAATTCTCTAACAGATGCGACGGAACAACAGTTGACGCCGTTATATCATCCTCATATTGAAGTTTGGTGGCAGGCGTGAAATCTTGACGGAGTTTGAACGTGCGCCAGTTTCCGTTCTCATCAAAGCCTACACGCAAATATCTGGCGAATAGTTTTTTGTTGTTATACTTCAACTCATTTCCGGGTTGGCCGTTCAGAATATCCACACTGAAATAGGCTTTCCAGTTATCGCCCCAACTTTCGTTGTAAAAACGTTTGATAACAAAAGCAATCCCCTTTATATATTGAGGAATGCTGTTGAGCCAATTGTTATATTCCGGTGTGAAATCCGGATCGGGTGTCATCATTTTGATAACCGAGCCCATCGAACGTTTGGGACTTAAAAACTTCCGACTTTCTTTTCCGGCAGGATTATTGGCGTAACGAACGCTGTATTCTTTCTCAATAATTTCCTTTACTTTCTCAAAGTCCGACTCAAAATCTTTGATGAAGAAATGGCCGGTAAAAATGGAATCCATAAGAGACTTGGAAATCTCGGATTTTCCGCCTCCCGAAACCGTGCACGGTTTGTGGCAAAGCGAGCCTTCGGATGTACATTCAATCAAACGGTAATAATTCATGTCGGGCACACGCTCAATGCGAAGTTTCGAGCCGTTGGGCAAGATATAGTATTTCTTCGGAAGAAGTTTGATATGCTTGTGTTGGGCTTTGTGATACCACGAAATGGTTTGTTTCACCAAGTCGAAATCCGAATCTTCGGGAACGTAAAAAATATTGTCATAATTCGCATCCACACCGTAACCATCGGGCATGGGAATGATTTGTTCGGGAAACAGTTTGAAAACATCCGTAAGTTTCACACCAGCCTTGTCGAGACGGGAAATATGTTTGTCGCCCTGACTGTAACTTGGGAAAATAAATGCACCACCGGCATGTTCTTCCTCCGTATTTCCAAATAAATTGGTGGCAAAACTGATATGTGTTTTCACTTCTTTTTTGGAATATCCAAAATAGTTGTCGGCGATAACCGTTACAATAAGGCCATCTTCCGTGCGAATAGTGATTTTGAATGCCGAACCGTCGTTATACAATTCGGTTTCGTTTTTCCAGCACATGCCATCCCGCTTTTGGCGATCCGTAGCTTGATCGAAATGCGGCAATCCCGCTTCCTTTTTAGTGATTTTAGTCAATTGAGGCGCCAAAATGATGCAACCCGTGTGTCCACTCCAATGTTCGGTATCCAAAGCAGCATCATTCAAAAGATGGTAAGGATTTCCGGCATTTCCAAAGATAGATTCCACAAAATCCAAGTTAGAAACCAGCGAACCGGGTGCGAAAAAGCGAATCTCCATCGTTTTTTCTCTGGTATGGCCGGGCACTTCCGGACAAATAGTAGGGCGCAACAGCAGCGAAACCCACGATTTTGCCGGATGTTCGGAATTTGAAGTATAAGGGAGCCGCAAAATATCGCCGGTTTCCGACAAGGCCTTGCTCACCAAATAGCCTGCCGTGTAAAGAGGCACCGCTTTTTTATCGTAAGGAATCGGCATCCCGCCCTCAGCCACGTGAAACACGCCCTTCGTTGTGCGGCGGTCGTTGCGAGGATTATGCAAAATCCCCTGTTTCACACGGTAAGATTTCAAATATTCCGAATCATACTCATTGGCCTCCATCGGCAACGACAATTCGCGCGCAATGCCGTAAAAGTCCAAACAAAGCGTTTGATTTGGCAATTTCAATGCCGAAGCAGGCAATCCCGTCGATGCAAAATAGGTTTGCAAAAAATTCTGAATACGAGTATCCGCAGGACAAAGCGTATCCTTAAAATTGCGAGTACGTTCTCTAAAATCAGTGATTAATTCTTTGGCAATGGCTTGAAAACCTATGCCGTGGTCGGTTGCATTCAGACCCAAAGCCGAAAGTTGCAGGTCAATATATTGACGAATATCGTTAGTGTCTATCGGACGTTGGTTTTCGGTAGGAATACCTAATCGTTTTAATAATGTGTCCATGTTGTAATAAAAAAAAAGTTTAAAATGACGTGCAAAGATACGAAAAAATTATGAATAGTGAATAAGGATTAACGAAAAGTTAATGAATAGTGATTAATGATTGGCGGTTTCAAAAAAAATTTGTATCTTTGCAGCAACAATTTCATAACCCAATGCCATACACCACAAGGATACATTCGCTTCTGCAAATCTGTTACACCGCTGCAACGCTCTTGCGGAGTTCCCGCAAACCTCTTACACCGCTGCAACTGCTTTGCGGAGTTCCCGCAGACCTATTACACGGCTGCAACGCCTTTGCGGAGTTCCCGCAGACCTGTTACATCGCTGCAACGGCTTTGCGGAGTTCCCGCAAGCCTCTTACATGGCTGCAACGCCTTTGCGGAAGTTCCGCAGACCTATTTCTCTGAAACAATGCCCTTGCGGGAAAATCCGACAGCCCGCTTTAATCTAAAAACATTAAATAATTTTAACAAATCCATTATAAACTAAAAAAACACTAAAAAACATGACAGTTACAAAGATTGATGTAAGCCGCCTTCAAAACGAAGAGCATTTTCAATTCATTACCGATGTTAAAAACCTGCTTGCCAAGGCCACCGAAACCGTGAAAACGGCCGTTGGCGATAGTCTCGCTCAACTTGGCAGCATCCACCAGCGTGAAGATCTTGCTTTGGAGCAAATGCGCAAGAACGAGCACACGTTCAGTTTGGCCGAGTTAGACGCCAAACGTGATGCGTTTTACAGAGGTCTCGTATTGTTGGTAGATGCTCACAGCTACAGTCCGGAAGACAATGAGGTGAAGGCAGCCGCTCGTATTCAAGCCGTTTTGGATCATTACGGCAATTTTACCCGCGCAACCTACATCAAGGAAACGGCCACAATCTATAACTTTGTGAAGGATTTGGAAGACCGCTATGAGGCCGATATCAAAACCCTTAATGCCTCAAATTTTTTGAGAGCATTGAGCGCAACCAATACCGATTTTCAAGACCTTATGGACAAGCGCCACGACGACAACGCCGCCAATCAAGTGGAAAACCTGCGCGACCTTCGCCTCGAAGCCGATGCGTTGTACCGAAAAATCGTGTCTATCATCGACGCCTCTATCATCATTAGCGGTGAAAGCAATTTTGCCGATTTTGTGAATAAACTCAACGAACGGGTGGCTTACTATAATAATATGCTTGCCATTCGCAAGGGCATCGCGGCGGCGAAGAAAGAAAAGGCGGAATAAAAATGTAGGGGCGCGATTAATCGCGC
>JAITVC010000191.1 GCA_031286005.1 Bacteroidales bacterium | reverse complement strand
TATTTAGTTATTAATGAAAAAAATTAAGTGCGACAAAGTTACGAAACATTTTCCGAACTACCAAATATATTTTCAACTATTTTTACACATCACCTGTGGAAAAATTCCACAATATTCATAATCAATAGAATAATAATTTGATACACTACCCCTCAAACAAATAAAAAATTTTGAGAACGATACAATTAGCGAATACTTGTTACCTATTTGTAGTCTATGTGTTATCTATTTGTAGTCTATTTGTAGTCTATTTGTTATATATTTGTTATGTATTTTGTATGTACAGGGTATGTCCAAGTCCGTACCATCTCCGTATCAAGTCCGCTACAACTCCGCTCCAAAAACAAAGCAACCTGCCATTTTGTCAGTCTTCTGACATTGGTACAAAATTTGTGTAACAGGAGTTAATTTTGATAAACATATAAACAGTTAAACAAATAAACGAATTAACAAATAAACATTAAACTATGAGCAAATTAAATCTCACACCGCTTGCAGACCGCGTGGTTATTGAGCCCGCTGCTGCCGAACAAAAAACCGCCGGAGGCATCATTATCCCCGACACGGCCAAAGAAAAACCACAAAAAGGCACCGTTGTTGCCGTTGGAAATGGTAAAAAAGACGAACCTATGACCGTAAAAGTCGGCGATGCCGTTCTCTATGGCAAATATTCCGGAACTGAAGTAAACGTTGATGGCAACGACTACCTCATCATGAAAGAATCCGACATCTACGCCATCGTAGGGTAAATACTCGCTCTGCGAGTGATAAACAGGTCAACGAAAAATTAACAGTTAAACACTAAACAAAAAAGAATATGTCAAAAGAAATCATCTTCAATACAGAAGCCAGAGAACGCCTTAAACGTGGCGTTGACGCATTATCCAATGCTGTAAAAGTAACGTTAGGACCAAAAGGCCGCAATGTCATCTTGGACAAGAAATTCGGTGCACCGCACATCACCAAAGACGGCGTGTCAGTAGCTAAAGAAATCGAACTCAAAGACGCTATCGAAAACATGGGTGCTCAAATGGTGAAAGAAGTAGCCTCTAAAACGGCTGACATCGCCGGTGATGGCACAACCACTGCAACTGTTTTGGCACAAGCTATCGTGGCTACAGGCCTTAAAAACGTTACGGCAGGTGCAAACCCTATGGACTTGAAACGTGGTATCGACAAAGCCGTTGCTGCTGTTGTAGAAAACCTCAAGGCTCAATCGCAAACTATTGGCGACAGCAACGAGAAAATCGAACAAGTGGCTACCATTTCAGCTAACAATGACAACTTCATTGGCAAAATGATTGCTGAAGCGATGGCTAAAGTGAAAAAAGAAGGCGTTATCACCATCGAAGAAGCCAAAGGTACTGAAACCAATGTTAAAGTGGTAGAAGGTATGCAATTCGACCGTGGCTATCTGTCGCCCTACTTCGTTACAGACCCCGAAAAGATGGAAACCGTGTTCGAGAACCCATTCGTACTCATCTACGACAAGAAGATTTCTGTGATGAAAGAGTTCTTGCCAATCCTCGAAAAAACAGTACAAACAGGTCGTCCGTTGTTGGTTATTGCCGAAGATGTAGATAGCGAAGCCTTAGCTACCTTGGTCGTAAACCGCTTGCGTGCCAACCTAAAGATTGCTGCCGTGAAAGCGCCGGGCTTTGGCGATCGCCGCAAGGAAATGTTGGAAGATATTGCTATTTTGACAGGTGGAACCGTTATCTCGGAAGAAAAAGGATTGAAATTGGAAGATGCCGACATCGCCATGCTTGGTCAAGCCGAAAAGATTACTGTAGATAAAGAAAACACCACCATCATCAATGGAAAAGGCCAAAAAGCCGATATTGATGCTCGTGTAGGACAAATCAAAGCGCAAATCGAGAAAACCACGTCTGACTACGACCGTGAGAAACTCCAAGAACGCTTGGCTAAATTAGCCGGAGGTGTTGCCGTAATCTACGTAGGCGCTGCTTCTGAGATAGAAATGAAAGAAAAGAAAGACCGTTTCGACGATGCTTTGCACGCCACACGTGCTGCCATCGAAGAAGGCATCATCCCCGGTGGCGGTGTGGCCTACATTCGTGCCATCGAAGGTTTGGACAAACTCAAAGGCGACAATCAAGAAGAAACGCTTGGTATCAACATCGTGCGCCGTGCGTTGGAAGAACCCCTTCGTCAAATCGTGGCAAACGCCGGATTAGAAGGCTCCGTGGTAGTAAATCAAGTGCGCTCCGGCAAAGGAGATTATGGCTTCAACGCCCGCACCGAAGTTTACGAAGAATTGTACAAAGCTGGTGTTATCGACCCAACCAAAGTAGCACGTGTAGCCTTGGAAAATGCAGCCTCTATCGCAGGTATGTTATTGACCACCGAATGCGTATTGGCCGACATCAAAGAAGACAAACCTGCTATGCCAATGGCACCCGATATGGGCGGCATGGGAGGAATGTACTAATCTGCGGGAACGCTTAAAAAAAAAGAGCAATCTTCTCAGATTGCTCTTTTTTTTAGGTTAACTCTATTCATTGGAAACAATAAACACTCCGCTCCAACGGCCTTTCGTAACTTTGAGTTTCCGCAATGGATATTTATTTTGTTTGTCGATAACTTTTTGTGGAAAGCCGCTCAATATATTGTATTCGGTCATGCAACAGTTGCAGCGAAAACACAAATCCGGGGGCGTATAGCATCCTGTCGAATCAATAATTTGGCAACCATAAGAATAATAAGGGTTATAATAATAACAATTTGGGCAAGTAACATCATAGGCATGAAAATCATCTTCTGGAATATCGCCGAGTCCAGAGCGATAAACAACGGTGGTGTTAGAATAACCGTGCGTATTTCCGGAAAAAGTTTTGATGTATCCGGGCTGCAATTTTATGTCGCGATCATCCAAAGAAATTTCGAAATTGACGTACGTGTTGGGAATCATATTGCGATCTTCTTTGCACCCAACAATCAAGATGGCCAAAGCCAAAAAACAAATAATAGTTGTAAAAAAGTTTCTCATAATGTGCAAAGATACGAATTTTTTTTGTATCTTTGTCATGTTTTGTAAAAAAAGAAGCTATGAAACCAGATGAAATTACGGATTTGCCAATTCAAGAAGTTGATTTGCACGATGAGATAGATAACTTTGATCTACGTGAAGCCGTCATTTATGCGACCATATTGGAGCCCAAACACAACATGTGATTTTAGAGCATCGTGAGAACGTATCTTTCTAAAATAATACACGATTTCAAAGAACACAAGAGCTATAACCTGCTCATGTGTGCTTTTTTGGTATGCTCTGCTTGCTGTTACGCATTGCCGAAACACAAAATGATGACGCTTGTTTTTACATTCTCGCTGTTAGGGGATGCGTGGTTGAATTATTGGATTAAAGCACATCGAGAGCAATTGCCACAAAAGGTATGTCGAGTGTTTTTGCAAATTTTGTATGTTTCTACGGCATGTCTTGTTGTGATGTGTGTATGTTTTTTGATTTTGCCTTTGCCTTTTGAAGATTGGACACCATTTTGGAAAACCTACCCGATTGGTGTTATCATTATTTTTATTTGCCTAAAAATTATTCTATCGGGTGTTTTTTTCTTACAATATGGGTGTTCAAGAATACCGGCCTTAAAATCCCAAGCATCGCCCAAACATTGGTTTCAAGCAGGCCTTTGGGCAGTTGTCTTGGCTTTTGGGATTATGGTATACGGCACGGTATACGAGGCCTTCAACCTGCGTGTGCAACGAGAGGGAATTACAGATAAATCTATTCCGGAAAGTTTTGGCGGCTACAAAATCGTGCAACTCTCAGACCTGCACATTGGGAGCCAAATATCGGAACAGTATACGCGTAAAGTAGTCGATTCCATCAATGCTCAAAACCCCGATTTGGTTGTTTTTACCGGCGATATGCTCAACTTGCACACGGATGAAATGCGTCCGTTTGTGTCGTTGCTATCCGAAATCCGAGCGAAAGACGGCATTTACGCCATTTTAGGAAATCACGATTACGGCGGTTATTTGCGCTGGGAAAGCCAAAAGGATAGTATGGACAATATCCAAGGTTTGTTGAATATCTACCAATCACTAAATTGGCAGGTATTGCAGAATGCTCATACCGTTCTTTATCGAGGCCAAGATTCGATAGTTTTAGCCGGAGTGGATGATTATAGCAGTAAAAAATCCAAACGCAGACACTCATTCGCCGATACTAAGAAAGCATTGTCGGGAACAAGTCAGTCGGACTTTATCGTGATGTTATCACACAATCCGCAGCATTTTGAAGAAGAATTGCAAACGGACTATCCACACGTCAATCTAACTCTTTCGGGGCACTCGCACGGCGGACAAATGTCTGTTTGAATAGGGGAGTGGCGTTTCAGTGCAGCACAACTTTCGTTGCGCTATTGGGGTGGATTGCATCAAAAGGATAATCAAGTTCTGAATGTAAATACCGGTTGCGGTTTCAATGTATTTCCGTTTAGAATTGGTATGTCGCCCGCCATTTCGGTAATAACGTTGCTCCGATATTAAGGGGTACCTTAAAATGCTAATCCGAATTTTATGCCAAAGGTCAAAGTAAGCCATCCATAGCGTTCAATAAAACCATGATGATAGCGCAGACCCGTAGGCTCCCCCCAACCCATACCGGCACCAACAAAACCATCTAAAATCAACATGTTGGAACTCCACTGATAACCCAAACAGCCCATAATTGTTTGCATAGCTGAATTAACACGCTCCATATTGGCTTTATTATGATCAAAAATAGATACTGCGTACTCCGGTTTGATATACAAGCCGTCTAAAACAGCATTCTCAGGTTGGAAAAACATAAATTTGTAGGCCGCCCGAAATAGTCCGCCTTTGGGCTCAACATTGAATTTATCGTTACCCACGCCAATAATTCCTCCGGTTAGCTCAAACGACTGGTGTGAAGTCGTAGCCCTTTCGTAGGTTAGTTTGGTGGAACCGGTAAAAAGCGACAAAAACGTTGTTTTGAAAGCATTTTTGCGAATCTTGGATACGGACTCATCTTGTGCCTGTAAAAACACGGAGAAACACAAAAGGACTATCAGACAATGTATAGATTTCATATAATAAGGGTCGTATTGAACATTAGGGTTCATAAAAGACGGGGCAAAGATATAAAAATTATCTCAATAAATCTATAAAATAAAAAAAAAGTAAAAAAAATTTGGTCAATTCAAAAAAAAATAGTAACTTTGCAGTCCGATTTTGAAAGGGGAGTTTAGCTCAGTTGGTTTAGAGCATCTGCCTTACAAGCAGAGGGTCGGGGGTTCGACTCCCTCAACTCCCACGAAAACAAGCCTTGCAAAGCAAGGTCTTTTTCAAAATCAGGTCCCGTAGCTCAACTGAATAGAGTACCACACTACGGATGTGGGGGTTTCAGGTTTGAATCCTGACGGGATCACAAGAAAAGAAAAAGCCTCTCAAGATATTGAGGGGCTTTTTTCTTTTGGGATTTGACACCTTCATACTTCTCCTTTCTAACCTTTGGTTTTTCGCTAATCACTATTCTCTATTCATAATTCATAATTTTTTTGTATCTTTGCAGAAAAATAAAAAAAATCTATGAAAAGAGATCAACAAATCTTCGATTTAATCGAAAAAGAAAGAGAACGCCAAACACATGGCCTTGAATTAATCGCATCAGAAAACTTCGTGAGCCCACAAGTGATGGAAGCACAAGGTTCTTGCTTAACCAACAAATACGCCGAAGGCTATCCGGGAGCACGCTATTACGGCGGTTGCCAAATCGTTGACCAAACCGAACAGTTGGCTATCGATCGTGCAAAACAATTATTTGGCGCAGAATACGCCAACGTTCAACCTCACTCCGGTGCACAAGCCAACATGGCGGTATTTTTGACCTGCTTGAAACCCGGCGATACCTTTATGGGCCTTGATTTATCGCACGGTGGACACCTTTCGCACGGCTCGCCGGTGAATTCATCGGGTATTTTGTATCGTCCGGTCGCATATACTGTTGAAGAAGCTACAGGTTTAATCAATTACGATATTATGGAAGAAGTGGCCTTGCGTGAAAAACCGAAAATGATTATCGGTGGCGCTTCGGCTTACTCTCGCGATTGGGATTGGAAACGTATGCGTGAAATCGCTGATAAAGTCGGCGCAATTTTGATGGCGGATATTTCTCACCCGTCGGGCTTGATTGCTCGCGGATTGCTGAATAATCCTGTGCCGTATTGCCATATCATCACAA
>JAITVC010000190.1 GCA_031286005.1 Bacteroidales bacterium | reverse complement strand
ATATTAGGGCGTATGCAATACGCCCCTACATTTATACATTTGGCGTTAAATTTGGATTATTATTTACCGCCTGCTGAGGGAATGGGAACACCCATAGCTTAGAAGCAGGGCTTAATTCGTAATCTTTTTCTACAATCTCGCCTTTGGGTTGCGGAAGTTTTTGATTTTCGGCATCGGCAGCCGTAAACCCGTCTTTGGATAACTCCAAATGGCGCACGAGAGTAGTTTCCCAAGCCGGTTCGGTATTCCAGCGTTTCAGATTGATAAATTGATGCAATGTAGCGAGTTTTTCATGCCTTGTAACTAATTTCAACGCATCAATAGGGTTGACCGGCAGAGGATCGATTTGCCCTTCAATAGTTCTACGTTCACGGATCTTTTGTAGAATAGCCATCCCATCTCCAGCCACCTCACCTCGAATCATACATTCAGCTTGTGTCAACCACATATCCGTTGTACTCAATCCCATAACATTAGGAATGTGATATGAAATAGGCTGAGCCATCCAATAGTGCGACCAACTGGTTGTGCCGATTACACGAGATACGGTAAGCCCTACTGCAACATCAAATTTGTAGGGATCGGGCAGGTTCTTTTCCATTTCGCCATAGTTGTAAAACATATCGTTTGGCGCAAAGCTACCCAACAAATCGGTGGTAAATACTGCCCCCGATAGGGTTACAAAAATGGAAAATAAATCTTCAGCATTAAATTCGCGCCGAACAAAAGAATTCCCGTTTGCGCGGTGATCTAACATAACATCATTCACGGCCAGCGATTGGGAGGCGGCTTCATAAGCATCCTCATATTCTCCCATAGCCATCAAGGCTTTGGCTTTTACTGCGTAGGCAAAGGCTTTACCCACCCGTATACGGAGTGGAGTTTCAGGCAAAGCATCTAAAGCAATAGCCGCATTCACATCAGCCAAGATAAAATCATACACCTCTTTCACGGTGCGTTTCTTTGGCGGATTATTCAAAATATCTGCGTCAAAAATATCCGCAGCAAACACATAAGGCACACCCGGATGATCCGTCTTTCCTTCTGCCCCATAGGCTTTGGCATAAAGATTCACGGCCAGATAGTGCATATAAGCTCTCAGTACTAAAGCTTCGGCCTTTATTTGGTTGGCTTTGTTCTTGTCTCCAATGGCATTATCAACTTTGTATAGAATAGGATTAGCAATTGCACCTACAATTCTATAATAAGCATCATACATGTTACCACCCAGATTCAGCACTTTGGAGCGATCTGCTGATTCATCCCATGTCATTAAGATAGAAAGTGCACTTTCTTTACCGCTTTCATGGTCGTTGATCACAGACAATACATCGGTTGCCATAGGCGTAAAATCATTCACCAAATACATCGGCTCGAACGCCCTGGCCAAATTATCAAAACTACTTTGATAATTCAGCAACAACTCCAGTTCTTCCACTTTATTCAGCAAACTTTCACCTTTAGGTGTGGTATCGGTAAATTTGGAACAGCCCACAACCATGAACACCACAGCAAGAATTGAAACGCTGTTATAAACTTTATTTGTTATTTTATTTTTCATGTTTATAGCTTTTTACCGAGTTAAAATGTAACGTTAATTCCAAAAATCAAAGATGTACGCGTGCGAACTCCGGAATAGTATGTATCAGAGATAGTCTCCGGGTCAACTCCCACCTTGTTCTTAAGCCACAAAGGTGCGGGGTTATCCAACTGCATGCGAACGGTAGCTGCACTCATACCCAGCTTTTTGATGGTCTCTTGCGGAATATTGTAGGCCAACGACACATTGCGGATTTTCAAATAATCGGCAGGTTGCACATAAATATCCGAATTGTCACTTGCACGTGTATCTCCACCACCGGCTCCTACAGGCGCATTATTATAATGTGCGGGAACATCGGTGTTCGGGTTTTGAGCCGTCCATGCACGCAGTAAATACGAAGGCATCGTGCGCGGATTAGCAGCTGTGGTGAGAGGAAAATTTCCGGCCTGCAAGCAACGCATCATATTTCCGCCTTGATAAACCGTCAAGATATTTAAGGTAAACCCTTTCCATCGAAACGTATTATCCAAGCCCATCGTGATTTTAGGGTCGGATTGTCCAGCATACATCAAGGCATCAATCGGTCGGCCAACGATTTCACTACCTAATATCTCTGCACCGTTTTGGTCCAAATAAGTTTGGCGTCCCAAATCATCCAATCCTGCAAATTGGTAGGCCCATAAAGCATTAACCGCATAACCGTCTCTAAATCGGTTGCCCACCAACTCTTGTGCCGAATTTGAAACCATATCCACATTCGTAATTCGGTTATAGTTGTAGGCGGTAGTCAAACTTGATGTCCAGCTGAATTGGTCGCGGCCTTTCGGGCGAAACCAATCGTAGGTCAACGCTACTTCCACACCTTGATTGAACAAGCTGGCATTATTCATCAGCATGCTTGCAAATCCAAGACTTGGATCTAATATCTTGTTGGCAAAAACATCATCCGATTTTTTATAATACCAATCCAAAGAGCCTCTAAAACGATTGTTTAGAACAGCAAAATCAGCCCCAATATTAGTCGTATTTGTTTTCTCCCATGTTAAGTATGGATTTGCAGGGCTGAGAATAACCATTTGTTGTTGTCCGTTTCCATGTTCCGTACTGCTAATTTCCGAAAGAGAAGTCCCTGTCATGATACTGGTTAGATTTTGAGCAATATTTCCGGTTACCCCAAAACTACCGCGCACTTTCAAATAATCAATCCACTTGTAGGTTTTCATAAACGCCTCGCTCGAAGCCACCCAGCTCAAACCAACCGACCATAAAGGTTTGCCACGGTATTTGGATTCTAATCCATACACATTGGCATAATCTTTACGGTATGAACCGAAAACATTATATTTATCATCATACGTATACGTCAAGTTGGCATAGCCCGAAGCAAAGCGTCGCCATGTTTCGCGAAACAATGCCATATTGGAAATCATACCCGAACGAGTAACCGCATTATTATAGTAAAAAAGGTTGTTTTGTTGAGCCCATTGGCGCAACTCCAAATAATTCAATATCGGGTTAGCGGTTTGCAATTGTTCATCATAACCCAACAAAAGTCCATCCGTACCCTTACTCAACGTTTCACGAAATTCCGTACCAATCAAGGCATCAATCACATGTTTCTCCTGAAAAATTCTATTATAGTTAACTTGTCCACGAGCTGTCCAGTTATTATCATTGATGTTTCGCGACCATAATCGTCCGCCTTGTTCCGGAATCAAATAACTAATTGTATTACCGTCTTTTTTCGTAAACTCATTGCGCATGGTTCGCATCAAATAGCTTTCTGGAGTGGCATTATCGGTTCGCTTATAGTTCACATCTTCATAAACGAATTGAGTTTGAGCCGTCAAGCCTTCCCAAATGTTAAATGTCAATCCGGCATTATAACGTGCATGATTCCGATAAAGAGTAGTACGGTCTTCCGTAATATCTTCCAATGCATTGTAGTTCACTGGACGAAAAGCTGGATCAAAAGATTGCCAATTGTTCGAAACTCTCGAATGATCGGCATACGAACCGTCATCATTCAACAAACGCGAATAGCCAAATTCCGAAAAGGGGGTACCCTCCAAATTGCCGGCTTCCCAACGGAACGAATTGCTGCGTTGAATCACCGTATTCACCCCAAAATCAGCCGTTACCCAGTCTGCCATTTTATATTCGCCTCGATAGGATATATTGAAACGGTTGTCATTGTTTTGAATAATACCGCCATTATCAGCTCTTAAATTCAGAACCAAACTTTGCTGCATCCTGTCCGACCGGCCGCGAAGCGCTACATTGTATTGCTGAACAAATTGATTGAGCAACACATTATCACGATATTCTTCAGCATAATTATTCTTACGAAGTTCATTCAACAAACTAGTAACTTGACGTTGTGTTATTAAACCTTTTCCCAATTGATAGTTCGCATACTGAATTTGATCATAAGCCCTATTCATATTTGGCGCCAAGACATCCCGCTCAAAACTTGTACGGTTCGTTGCTGGGTCTGCACCTTCAAAACCATCCACAAACCACGCTTTCCAATAGCTGTTCAAAACATCCACTTGTTGGCTTGGATTAAGCATAAAATTATCTTCATAATTGGTATTGCGCTTTTGATACATGGTAAAATTAGCCGAAGCATCAATCGTTACGCCATCTACCTGAGCCTTTTTAGTCGTAACCACAATGATACCGTTAGAAGCCCTCGCTCCATAGATAGCCGCAGCTGCAGCATCTTTCAATACGGTAACACTCTCAATGTCTGATGGGTTCAAATCATCAATGCTTCCCTCAATCGGTAATCCGTCCACTACCAAAAGGGGCGCTCTCATGCGTTTAGCGGCATCCGAATTAGGGTCGCCTTCTCCTGCATTCAGCGTTCCAACCCCACGAATGGTCATCTCGCCATTGCGCACAACCAAACCGGCCACACGCCCTTCGAGGTTATCGGCCACACTTTGATTAATTCGCGATTCCAACGCCGTAGAACTAACCGAACTGACAGAGCCTGTGGCACGTTCTTTAACAATGGTTTGATACCCCGTAATCACCACACCTTCAAGCGCAGTGGCCACAGTTTTCAATTTCACATCCATAATTCCTGCCACGGGGACCGGCAATTCAATTGTCTCATAACCCATGTAGTTGAATACGAGGATGCTTTCGTTAGAAGGAACGGTAATCGAATAGGTGCCTTCCATGGTGGTTGTAGTTCCCGTGGTGGTGCCTTTCACCATAACGGTTACCATCGGCAGAGTCTCCCCCGTAGAAGCGTCTATCACAGTACCATTAACCTGCTTTTGGGCAAAAACAGCACTTGTTCCAAACAGCAAAACAAAGGCCAAGAGCAGTGTTCTTTTCATTTTTAGTTGATTCATTTTTTAGCTCGTTTGTAGGGTTTCTTTAATGTAATGGCCGTTCCGGCCACTACAAAGGGGTACCCCTTTGTGTTTTTTTTTGTGTTTTTTATGTTAATTTTACGTTTATTTAATTTAAGACTGCAAAGATACAAAAAAATATCCACCCCTCAAGCGCCCTTTTGCCCCAATTGACCTATCTAAACATCGCAAACTCTTACAAACCTACAAATCACAAAATTAATATTGTTTAAATTGACCAATTCAAACAAAACAAACGGAAGAACGAGGCGCCTGACCTTGCCCAGACTTTGTTCAGACCTCGTTCAATATTCCTTCTGTCATTGTTCAGATACTAACTGAAGAGCGACTGAACAACAACTGAAGCATAACTGAACAAGTACTGAACAATGTACGAACAAAGCACACTAATTGCATAAACAAGAACTGAATAGATAACCCCGCACCTCGTACCTAGCCACCCCGCACCCGATTAAATAGATTTGAGATAAAAACTCGGACTAACCCCCGTAACCTCTTTAAAAGCCGAAATAAACGTGCTCCGAGATTTAAATCCCGTTTTAAGCGCAATAGACTCAATCGTATACTTGGAAAGGTCTAACTCCAAAAACAGGCGTTGGGCTTCGCGTATGCGGTAATCATTTAAGAATGCACGGAAGTTCTTCTTTAAGACGTCGTTGATGACTTGTGAAACGTATGCACGATTAGATTGCACCAAATCCGCCAACTTCTCAATGGACAAATCCGGGTCGCAAACCACTGTCATATCATCCATTATAGCATAAATCCGACTCAAAAGCTCGGTCTGCATTTCATCCGACAAAGTGCTTTTGTGATACTTCTCCGTGCCCCGCTCAACAGAATGTTTCTGAAGCTCTATGATTTCAAGGTTTTTATCAACCAAAGCCTTATAGGCCACATTGAGTTTTTTATTTTGCAAAAACATCGCCAACAACACAACTCCCGCCACAATCAACACTATCAGCATAATCTGCCGGATTAGAATTTGATACCGAATGGTCCGATCTTTAGCCCGCTGATCAACCCTAAGTTCTTCCATTTGTTGATCGGTTTTCGACACCTCATACATCCGTTGCAACCGGTTGACTTCGGCCACATTTTCCGAATCCAAGATGGAATCTTTGAGTTTGGAGTATTGTTTAAAATATTCAAAAGCATCCACTTTTTGCCCTTTCAATTCGGCAATTTGAGACAAAATCAAATAGTTTCCCATGAGAATCTGCAAAAAATCATGTTCTTTCGCAAACACATTCGACAAATTGACATAAAATGCCGCCGAATCCAAACGGTTGGTTTCAAAAAACAACTTACCCAAATCCGACAAAGATTCAGCCTTTTGGGCAATATTATTATCCTCTTGGGCTTCATGCAACGATTGTCGGTAGTAGTTATAGGCCGAATCATACGCCTTCTTGGCTTGATAATACGTGGCCAAACTGTGCAGCACGGTAGGCATAATCAAAGCATGGTAACTTTCTGCAACTTGTTTGGATCGGTTAAGAAACCGAAAAGCGTTATCCAAATTCCCGCTTTTCACATCCATATAACCTAAATTGTTCAATATAACGGATGCGGATGCCGAGTCTTGACAGGTATTGAGGGCGTTTTCATAATACGATTTGGCCAAATCATAACGGTTAAAACGCAGATAGATATTGCCCAAATTCGAGTAAATTCTCGACGTATACCCCACATCGTTAAACGCTTCGCTCAACTCCAAGGCTTTCAACAACAATTCGTAGGTGGTGCGATAATCGCCCATGTTATAGTAAATCTGAGCCGACCAGTTATAGGCTTGAAGCGCTCGTTCGGCATCTTCTTGATCCGGATTTTGAGGAATTAGGCTTATCAATTGCTTGTAATATGTCAAAGCCTCATCGGTATTGTTGGCTATGCGGTAATAGTTTCCAATATCAAGCAATTGCTGTGTGGAAAGAGATTTGGTATTTGACGGCGTTGTCAGAAAGGAAAACCCCTGTCCATTAGCGATACACCAAATGGAAAAAAGAAGAATGAATATGAAAAACCGTTTTTTACGCATAGAATCAACGCAAAGTTACGAAAAAAATCTGGAATGACCAAACAGCTACCCCCCTATCGTCTCATTCAGAGCCTTAAACCCTTTGCCCAAAATTTCCTTTGCAGGCAAAATGGTGATAAAGGCTGTGGGGTCAATGCCGTAAATATGTTCGCGCAATTTCGGAATTTGCCGTGAATTCACTACGGTGTAAACAATTTCACGCTCTTCCCCGTTGTACATACCCTTGCCGTGAAAATACGTACCACCCCGTTTGAGTTTGTGCATAATCATTTCGCCCATTTCATCGCTTTTAGTCGTGATGATAAATACGGCACGATCTGTCGAAAGGCCTTCTTGCAAAACATCCACAACTTTACCATACACAAAAATCGTAATCCACGAATACAACGGCACCGCCCAATCGCCAAACGCAATCAAACCAAGCAACACAATGACCGAATCTACAATAATAATGCTAACCCCAATCGGTATGCGGAAATATTTGGTCATGATTTTCGATAGCACATCCGTGCCCGCACTCGTTGCTTTCGCTCTAAAAATCAAAGCCACGCCAATACCCACCAGCACACCGCCATAAATTGATGCCAACAGCGAATCGCCTGCAACCAACTGGGTGTCGCCTTGCAACAATGTTAATGTATCCACAAAAACGGCCGTTGCCACAAAGGTTACAATCGTTTTCAGAATCGATTCCGCGCCCAGCAATTTATAGGCTGCATAAACCAACGGAATGTTGAAACAAAGCGCCGTCATACCAATCGGCAAACCTTCGGGAAGCCCGCTAAACATGCCTTGCGTGAGATAGTGAATAATGATGGAAATACCATAAACACCACCCGGAATAATTTTATATGGTGTAATAAAAAACACGTAACCAGAAGCCACCACAAAGGCGCCGAGGATAATTAAGGCATAATCCTTGAGAAATTTCTTCGACATTAGTTTTTGATTTGAGAGAAACCTTGTCCATAAACACCCGTTACAGTGCCGATACTTGTAAACGCTTGAGGGTCGATACTTTTAACCAGACGGAGCACATCCTGCATTTCGTTTTTCCGGGTAACCACCAAAAGTATTTTGGTTTCCTCTTTGGTGTACCATCCTTGTCCGTTAATCATGGTTACGCCGCGATGCAGGTTGGTACCGATTTCATCGGCAAGCTCATCGTGTTTCTTCGAGAAAATAAGCATCTGCACGGATTGTTGTTGCCCCAGCACAATCAAATCAATCGTATAAGAAGCCACGCCAACAGAAACGAAACCATAAATTAAAATCCGAAACGATTCTAACGCCGTTTTATCCATGAAAAAGTAAAACACAATAAATCCGGAACCTATGATTAAAATATCCGCATAAAGAATCACACGGCCGGGACTAACTTCTCGATATTTATTAACAATCATCGCCACAATGTCTGTGCCGCCGGTACTGCCGCCATAGTTGAATATCGTGCCTAAACACAATCCTATCATCGCTCCGCCGATAACGGTAGAAAGCGTAACATCTTCCAAAAACGGCTCTTTGATGTAGATTTGTGCCAAGGTAATGAAAAATGAAATCATAAAAATGGCATAAACCGTTTTGGCGCCAAAACCTCGTCCTAAAATTTTCAAGGCTATCAACAACAAAACACCGTTAAGTACAAATGATGCATAACCTACCGGTATATATTTGGCCGAAGCGTAATAAATAAGCGTCGAAAGCCCATTAATGCCGCCGCTGACAATTCCACTATTAATAACAAATCCGACAATGGAGACGGAATACAGCGCCAAAAAAAACGTAATAATGGCGTAACTTTTAATTTCTCTGTAAAGAGTTGCTTTTTGCATGTGTAAAAAATTTTTGCAAAGATACGAAAAAATAGTTAATTATCAATCGCCACACACGAAAACACACAATCTTCGCAAATAATCGTTTCCCCGTTAAGGCGGCGTTTGATAAGATTTTCCAAATAGTCCCGAATAGGTTCGAGATGCACATGGCTAACCACTTCATTTGCGAAAGCATACATCAGCAATGTTTTGGCTTGCTTTTCGGGAATGCCACGCGTGCGCAAATAAAATAGCGAATCTTCATCCAGTTGACCGGTTGTGGCGCCGTGCGAGCACTTCACATCGTCAGCATAAATCTCCAAGAAGGGATGGGTTTGTACATTTGCCTTATTGCTCAATAAAAGATTTCTGTTGCTTTGCAAGGCTTCCGTTTTCTGTGCATGTTTGGCCACAAATACATGCCCCTCAAAATGCGCTCTGGCCGAATCGTCCAAAATCCCTTTAAACACTTGGGTTGAACGGCCATTAGGATGATTATGATTCAACTGCACCCGGTGAAAACAATCTTGATTTGTATCCAAAATATACAGCCCTTTCACATCCGCAACAGCAGATTCCTCGATAAAATCAATGTGCTGCTGTTTATTGAGAATTTTTCCGTTGAGCGTATACGTGTGTGAAATCAAATGCGAATGACCGTGCTGTTTCACGGTGGCTTCATGGTTCAACGTGCTATGATTATTGATGTTTTGAAGATTGTAGTAAGACAACGAACTATGCGCTTCCAACTCGATGGAAACGGTGGTTTGGATGGTATTCTGAACTTTGTTCATAGATTCGTCGCAGTGAATCAACGAAAGCGAAGAGCCTTGTCCAACAACAATTTCAAAAGCATGAGTAACATTCAACGATTCCAACGTATCAATCACATTGACCAATTGCAACGGTTTTTCAACAATTGTGTTCGGCGCAACCACCAATCTGAAATTACCCGGCTTTTCGGGAATCGGTATAATGTCTACCCCTTTCGGCGGTGCAAAATGCCGAATGCTTTTGTGGTCGAAAACGCCATTGTAGAGTATCAACAAATAGGCGTCGAGGTTTTTTATTTTACAGGAGAATTTCATATTATTTGATCCAGTCGTAACCTTTTTCTTCCAATTCCAAAGCCAGCGTTTTATCGCCTGTTTTCACAATCTTTCCATCGTACATGATATGCACGAAATCCGGAACGATATAATCCAAAAGCCGTTGATAGTGCGTGATAACAACCGTTGCATTATCCGGACGTTTGAGTTTGTTTACCCCATTGGCCACAATGCGAAGGGCATCAATATCAAGACCCGAATCGGTTTCGTCCAAGATGGCCAACTTAGGCTCAAGCATTGCCATCTGAAAGATTTCGTTTTTCTTTTTCTCGCCGCCCGAAAACCCTTCGTTCACACTTCGCCCGGCCAACTTATCCGTGAGTTCAACAATTTTTTGTTTCTCTTCCATGAAAGCTTGAAACTCAAAAATCGGCATAGGGTCTAATCCCCTGTATTTGCGCTGTTCGTTCACTGCCGTGCGCATAAAATTGGCAATGCTCACACCCGGAATTTCCACCGGATATTGAAAGCCGATAAAAACACCTTCGGCCGCACGTTCCTCAATGGAAAGGTCGAGCAGGTTTTTACCGTTAAACGTGATGTCGCCTTGCGTTACCGTGAATTTCTCCCTGCCGGCAATTACCGATGCCAGCGTGCTTTTTCCTGTTCCGTTGGGCCCCATGATCGCATGCACTTCGCCTGCATTCACTTGCAGGTTCAAGCCTTTGAGGATTTCTTTTTCGCCGATATTGGCGTGAAGATTGGTTATTGTTAACATATCTATTAGTGAATAGTGTTTAGTGATTAATGATTAGTTAATTCTTTTAATTTTTAATTTTTAATTGTAAGTTCTTTCCGCCACGAGATGATGGCTTTTATATCCAAAAGCCAATAAATGCTGCACATCATCGTTACGAAATACGCGCCTATCGACGTATACAGGATTATGCCCATCATATCCGAAAGGAAAAACAGATACCAATTATCGATTTTCTTCTGCGTGCGCAGAAACATGCCGAGTATGGACACGATTAGCACCAGCGCATCGGCATACCCTAAAATCTTAGGGTCGTAATTTTCGGGGAAAAGCACCTCCAAATAGCCGCTTTTGGCAAATACCATGACCGAGCCCCAAATACCCACGAAGGCCAAAATGCCCAAGAGGGTTGCCATGCGTTGAGATAATTTTAGGGTGGTAACTTTTTTACGTTCGCCCTGTTTGGATTTCGTCCAGTTGTAATAGCCGAATGCGCAGAAACAGCATAGTATAACTTGCAAAATCGACGACGAATACAACCCTTTTTGATAAAAAAATACCGTCAGAAACGACATCCCCACAATCCCCACCAAAAAATTCACAGCCTTGCCCTGCGTAGCCAACCACACCGAACACACGCCCAACACTGTTCCCAGCAATTCCAAAAGGCAAACATCGTAGCCCCAAAGGCTAAACAAAATATGATTAATACTAAACAATTCCATAATTCCGATTGCAAAGATACGAAAAAATTGGAAATAGTGAAACGGGATTAGTGAAAAGTTAATCATGAATAGGCAAAATTTTCAAGAAAGGGAGATTAGAGGATCATTATAGGATCAATATAGGATAACCTAAGGGAAAACGGTACTAAATTGAGCTCCGTTGAGCCGAAGTTGCTTTATTTCACAAAATCCTTTAACTCTCAATTTTTAATTATTAATTATTTTTCGTATCTTTGCATCTTATATGCAAAAGGTTGTTAAAATAGCATGGGTTGGTATGGCGATGGTTGCGCTTTTTTCCGCTTGTTCGGCGAAAAAAAACACGTGGCTGAATCGCAATTATCACAACATGACGGCCTATTACAACATCTATTGGAACGGCAATGAAACCTACAAAGAACTGCTTGCTGAAATCGAAACGCTTGGCTACGACAATTACAGCCATGTACTGAATGTGTACGAATACGGCTCCATTTTGGACACCGCCAAAACGATGGAGAAAACCAGACGGATGATTGAGAAGGGTACTAAGGCCATTGAAAAGCATCAGATTCTTATCCGAGGTGTGCAATATGTAAAGACGATACAGGATGCGAGTATGCAGATTGCCAAGGGGTATTTTTATCAGCACAATTATTCGATGGCACGCACAGTGCTTAATTTTGTAACTTCTCAATATCCGAAAGAAGCCATTCGTTTTGAGGCCATGCTTTGGCTGGCACGAACATATATTCAAGAAGAGGAGTATGAAATGGCATCTTCTTTGATTTTGCAGGTGCAAAACAATGAGATGGCTTTATCGAAGCAAACATATCGCGAGTTGCCGGCTGTAACAGCCAGTTTTTACATTGCCCAAGAGCAATACGGGGAGTCTATTCCGTTCTTGCGTGAAGCCATAAAGCGTTGCAAAACGAAGGATTTTAGAAATCGGTTGGAGTTTATTATCGGGCAGATTTATCAGCTGCAAGAGAACTGCGAGGAGGCTTATAAATCCTACCGCTACGTAACCGGCCACAACGCCAAACTGGATTTGGATTACAACGCACGGCTCAATATGGCCTTGTGCTACGATTCGGATTATGCCAATCGTGAAGACCTCATCAAGGAATTAATCAAGATGCTTCAAGACACCAAGAACGAACGCTTTTTCGGGCGTATCTACTTCGTCTTGGCAGAAATCGAATTGCACGATAACCGTTTGAGTGAAGGCATTGGCTATCTCGAAAAATCAGTGGAATATTCCGGTTCCGACCGCGACCAGTTAGCCCTCTCAGCAACCCGTTTGGCGGATTTGTATTTTGATGAAAACGATTATAACACGGCACAAAAATATTATCAAAATGCCGTTAGTGTGATGACAGAAGACCATCCCGATTACGACCGTGTGAGCACACGTGCGGAGAACCTCACGGAACTTGTGAAATATTTGGATGCGGTGCTTTACGAAGAACAAATGCAGTATTTGGCCGGTTTGCCGGAGAAAAAGCGCAACGAAGAAATCGATAGCATTATTGAATCATACAAAACCAAACTTGAAACCGATGCCGAAAAAGCGCCAAAGGTTTTGTCTACACCTTCGAGTGCACAATCGCCGCAAAACTTGTGGTATTTCTACAACGAACAAGCCAAATCGTTTGGGGCAAATGAATTTATGCGCAAATGGGGACGGCGCGACAATGAAGACTTTTGGTTCTTGCAACAAAAACCGGTACTGATGACTAACCGTTCCGAAGACGATAGTGAAACCGAAGTGGTGGAAGAAGAAGTGCAAAAAGAGGTTGGAGATTATACACCTGCCGATCGTGAATACTATTTGGTAAACATGCCCATCAAAACAGCTGCTAAACAGAAATCCGACGAACGTTTGGAAGAAAACAAATTCATGTTGGGAGCAGGCTATTTCGATTTGGTGGATGAACCAAAAATGGGTATTGCCACATTGGAAGATCTCTTGAAAAAATACCCCAATTCGGGCTATAAATTGCAGGCTTATTACTATCTGTACCGCATGAACTTAGTACTAAACAACGAAGCCGGCAAACAAAAATACAAAAATCTTTTGATCAGCGAATTTCCGGATAGCGACCAAACCAAACAAATCACTGACCCCAATTATTACAAAACCTCACAAGAGAACACTGCCAAAGCCGAATTGTTGTATCAATACACGTTTGAGGCTTATTCAACGGGCTATTATGATGCCGTTCTGTCCAATGTGCAAGATGCCGAAAAACGCTATCCCGGCAATGCCTTGATGCCACGTTTCAAATATTTGGAAACAATGGCTAAGGGGGCGCAAAATGGCGTAGATGCCACCATTCTAAATCTCGAACAATACATCAAAACCTATCCGCAAGAAAAAGATATGGTGGAATTGGCCAGAGAAACGATAGAATATTTAAAAACGCAAGGAACGGCTGATTCTACAACGGTATCCGGAGAAACAAGTCCGCTTGCATCTGCACAAACCAAAGTGGAAGAAGAGGAAAAAGAACCCGAAGTTGACCTTTCCATGTATAAAGAAGACTTTGCTGCGCTGCATTATTGTTTAATTTTCCTTAACGTTCCGGAAGTGAACACCGATGTTGTAAAAATCCGCTTAACCGACTTTAACCGCCGGAGTTTCTCGCAGGACAATCTGCGTATTGGCAGCGACACATGGAGTGAAGACTACTATTTGGTTTACGCCTACACCTTCAAAACGGCATCCATTGCAACCGGATATTTCGATGAGTTGAAGAAAAGCACGTATGTA
Source organism: Bacteroidales bacterium (assembly GCA_031286005.1). Next base: position 241 of record JAITVC010000190.1, on the reverse strand, counting down.
TTTAGCCAAATTCCTAAGGAGTTCTATCAAATCATGCTCATCAGCGCAGAAAACTTCTCAACCTTTATGAAACTTCGGGATAAAGATACCTATCAGAAATTCTTTGAGAAATATTACAACCCGTAGTTTCTATGAAAAAATTATTCCTTCTTGATGCGATGGCGCTCATTTATCGAGCGTTTTACGCCTTAAATAAAAATCCTCGAATTAACTCGAAAGGGTTGAATACATCCGCCATTTT
>JAITVC010000158.1 GCA_031286005.1 Bacteroidales bacterium | reverse complement strand
AAATTCCGTAATCGTTACCATCGCATCTGAAATGTAAGGCACTGTCATATCCGTGCTGAAATAATCCATCGTTGAGGAAAGCATAACTGTATGCACGCCGACATCAATGCCAATGCCACCCTCAACCACCAAGCGCCTGTCGGAGGATTTTAGGTCGATTTTGATTTCTTCGGTGCAGGACCAAAATAAAGATAACAGAACTATAGCTATGAGATTCCTCGACTTCGCTCGGAATGACGACACTGTTTTTTTGCGGCTATGCACGTCATGTCGAGCGTAGCGTAGCGCAGTTGAAACATCTGTTTGCTTACGAGTCTTCATCATCAAAATTTTAAACATTTTTATAAATATTGAGCAACAGCATGATTGTTATCAATGTAGCGAACTTGATAAATAATTTGGTTATTTTCTAAACGATACATTCTAAAAAATACATACCACGTAGTGCGTTTGTTTTTCTGAAAAGTAGCGTAATACAAGCCTTTCTCGTACTTTTCAAAATATTTTGGTGCAACTTTGCGTGGAAGTATCGGCAACTTTGCTTTTATGTCATCAAGCAATTCCGCAACGTATTGTTTAGATGTTTCCATGAAACCAAAATACTCCTTTTGATAAAGAATTTCTACAAGGTTTTCGAGATAATCAAGCGTTTCAAGAGTAAGTATTACATTCATTTTGTACAATACCTATTATGAACTCTCTCAACCATTTCAAGAGCCTTTACTTTAAATTCTTCCATACTAATTGACCTGTAAAAATCTTCATCCGGTTCAAAATAGATTGGCTCTTCTTCCATGACGGGCTGATAAACGATTTGAAACATATTTTGTCCCCGTTTTACACAAATATCGTGATCTATTGCCATATCAAAATATTTGTCTTGATGCGTTGCGAAATCTGTACTTGTAACTATTTGCATGGCGAATTGATTTTGATTTTTTTTTACAAAGATACAAAAATTATTTGATTTTAACAAATCTTTTCCAATGCTTTGAATAAAATCGTGTTTCTTGTAGAATAAATGCTAAAACTTTGCGAAACGAACGTTGTGCATTTATTTGAACGATATTTTGTATTTTTCATTATTTTCATTGTTAAGAATGTGGATTATGTCGTCTGTAACATTTTTCCCTCCTTTAAAGTTGGTAAAGAGTGCGACAATAGCACAATACGGTCCAAAAGGAACAAGTGCCCACCAACCAAATAGAATGGTCCAAAACGAATAACCAAAACTATGTTTGAGAGTTGATTCACACGCTCGGATAAAATAAATATTGTCCTCTTTGGATGTCAAAACGCCATAAGACATGCAACTTTTGAAAAGCACAAATTTTCCTCCACGCTCTACTTCTTTCTTTAGCTCTGCAATATCCATGCCTTGCGTGTTATTTAATGTTATTTCGGAATCCTCCACATTTGAAATAAAAACTTCGTCTTTACTAAAATCAAGACTCTGTGGCATATCATTTTTTGTTTCTACTTCTGTCATCTGACGCGCATCTTGTCCAACTCTAATACCTCTTTGTTTAAGAATATTTTCGACCGCAATTAAAACATCCTCACAATAATTCTCTCGCTCTGTAGTAAGAATTTTTATCAATTCATTATTAGGCAATTTTGCCATTGGATTCATAATATTTGATGCTTTATTCATTTTTGCTCGTGTGTTATCGCTAACGTCAACTCTTAAAATACGTATATCAAAACTTAAAATTAAAAGTTACCGATGGAATAATCCCAAACAAATAAGTCATTTCGGCGTATGTGCGTGGATTCGATGGATTTTGCTTATCCTCTCTGACATTGATCATCCAAGGATTGTGGCGATTGTAGGCGTTGTACATACCAAACACCCATTCCGAGCGCCATCTGCGTTCAGGTTTGATTTTGTTTTTTATCGTAAAAGACACATCCAATCGATGATAATTCGGCATACGCGAGCCGTTCCGATCGGTATAGATGGGCAGCCACAAACCGTTGATAAACGCGCGTCCCGAAGGAAACGTTACCGCATTTCCGGTATAATACACCCAATTCGCCGAAAGGATATGCCGTTCGGAAAATTTGTAATTGGCAACAATGCTGAAATTATGCGTGCGGTCGTAAGGCGCCAAATACGTTTTTCCATCATTGATCGCCGGAATCGTGCGTTCCGAGCGAGAAAGCGTGTAACTTACCCAGCCGTTGAGTTTGCCGTCCGGACGTTTAATCATCACTTCCATGCCATACGCTTTGCCCTTGCCTTGCCGAACTTCGCCATACAATTGCGAATTCATCATCACATTGGAATGATCTTTGAAATCAATGCAATTGTAGATGTTTTTGTAGTAAAATTCGAGGGAAGTTTCCCATTGATTGTCGCGAAGATTCCGAAATAATCCGAGTGCATACATATCTGCTTTTTGAGGCTCGATGTTCGGATTAGCCGGAAACCACAGGTCTAACGGATTTCCACCGGTGGAGTTTTGGGCTAATTGTACATATTGAATCGTTCGAGAATAATTGGCCTTGACAGAAGTGGCCTCATTAATCGTGTAAGCCGCGCCAATTCTGGGTTCAATGCCCCAATGCGTATGATAAAAATCGCCTTTTGCGTAACCCACTTTTTTGGTCAGATCAAAATTTTCATCATAGTAATAAACCGTATCTCTTCCGATGTTGGAAAAACTGCTCAACCGAACGCCGTATTTCAGAGAAAGCCTATCGTTTATTTTTTGATCATTGCCCAAATAAACTGCATTTTCCAACGCATACGCATCCGGCAAATGCATCGTGCCGCCAAGCGATGTAGAATCGCCAAACCAGCCGATTTCCGAACCAAGGTGATAATCGGCAGTACCCGGACTGTAAATATGATACGTGCTTGATACGCCAAAATGCACGGTATTATTGGTGTTCGGAAAGTATGTGAAATCTAATTTTCCGCCG
>JAITVC010000123.1 GCA_031286005.1 Bacteroidales bacterium | reverse complement strand
ATTGGACCGCTTGTTCTTTGAACGAACGATCGTAATGACTTTTGGTTTTTTTCATACTACAAAGGTAAGATTTTTTTAGTATCTTATCTTATACTCCAGAATTGGTTACTAAGTCCACGAACAGAAAAACCAAACACCTAAAGTTCTCTTATATGGGCGAACAGTGTATTCCACAACATAATTTGGTGTAAGTACTGGAACTCGGAATTTTATTTCGAGCCCCATGTACAAACGATTTGCTCCTCCTGTGACTTCACTTGAATAAGCTTTAGCTAAAAGATCTCTTGTCATAGGTTGCAGATTTCTTTTTACTTCGATTTTATCACTTGCTGTCAAACCGTCAAAATCTTCATCTGCCATATTTACCAATTCTTGTTTGTTTTCAATGGCAGTCTTAGCCGTACCTGTTTTGAAGATTTTGAGCATATCATTTCCAATTTGAATGGTGCGGTCTTGGTTAAGGACACGTTGCGTAGCGGTAGAGTATTCGGATAACGTCGTTTCCAAAGTGTAATCTTCACCACTTTCAATCAGCTGCAAAAATTGAGCATTATTTTTTACATACTCGAAGATTTCTTCTTGGGTTTGTACTTTGTCCGGATCAAGTCCTGCATAGGCTTTTTGGGCTTGTGTGTAGAACGATGTAAACCCTCTTTGTTGTTCCCATTGAGCAAATTCTTCATCGGTCATTTTCTCAACTTGAGATAAAAGGTCGTCGTATTCTTCCTCAGAATTAACAGAAAGAATTTCTTCTACAACTGCTTGTTTGGTTTCCTCGTCCATTTTTTGGCAGGAGGTAAATATGGTGGCCATTGCAAATGCTGCAACAATGCCGGTTTTTATGATATTATTTTTCATTGTTTTGGTTTGAATTTTTATTATTAATTTGTTTTAGGTCCCTCGCATTGCTTGGGATAACACTTTTTGTAGTTTCTTCGCTATGGCGAAGAATGACTACTTGGGGGGTATTACGGATCGTCTAAACTTGTACTAAGAGATGTTTTTTGATTAAGACTGTTTCGGATATAAGAAATCCTCAAATTTTTCTTTCGGCATGTCTTGGAAATTGTTGAGGAAATATGTATATTACGCGCGCGCGTTTTTCTATTATTATACGTCTGCTCAGAGAGAGAGAGAGAGAGAGAGTAACAAAATATTCGAGAAATCCAAATTTTTGGACAACTTTTTTCGCACTATATTGAAAATAGTTTTGGGCATTTGAGAGTGTTTGATTTGCAAATATACGAAAAGTTTTCTAACTGTGCAAATCTTTCTTCTTTCATTCTTCATTTTTCAATACGTTGCATATTTCAAAAAAAATCCGTACTTTTGCAAAAAATTTGAATATGAGTACTGAATTAAACGATCAAGAACAATTTCGCCGTCAATCCTTAGACGAACTTCGCAAACTGAACATAGACCCCTATCCCGCAGCAGAATTTCCCGTAAATGCCACAACAAAAGAGATTTTAGAGAACTTCCCGAAAGATAATACCTTGTATCAAAACGTGAGTATTGCAGGCCGAATTATGAGCCGCCGTGTGATGGGAGCCGCATCCTTTGTAGAACTCAGAGACCAATTCGGCAAAATACAACTCTATATCAAGCGTGATGAAATTTGCGAAGGCGAAGACAAAACGCTATACAACACCGTTTTCAAAAAACTGACGGATATAGGCGATTTCATTGGCCTTACGGGCTACGTGTTTGTTACACAAATGGGCGAAATCAGTATCCATGTGAAATCGTTCACGATGCTGAGTAAATCGCTCAAACCGTTGCCAATTGTAAAAGAAAAAGACGGCCAAACGTTTGATGCGTTTACTGATCCGGAACAACGCTATCGCCAGCGTTATGTAGATTTAATCGTAAATCCGCAAATCAAAGATACATTTATCAAGCGCACAAAAATCATCAATACCATTCGGAATTACTACAACGAACAAGGTTTTCTCGAAGTCGACACACCCGTTTTGCAATCCATTCCGGGCGGTGCGGCAGCTCGTCCGTTCATCACGCATCACAATGCGTTGGATATGCAATTGTATTTGCGCATAGCGAACGAACTTTATCTGAAACGGTTGATTGTAGGCGGTTTTGATGGTGTCTACGAATTTTCAAGAAACTTCCGTAACGAAGGTATGGATCGCACGCACAACCCTGAATTTACAGTGATGGAAGTGTACGTGGCCTACAAGGATTATATCTGGATGATGCAAAATACCGAAAACTTGATTGAGAAAGTAGCCATGGAAGTCAACGGTACAACGGATTTGATGATGGGCGACAAAACCATTAGTTTCAAAGCGCCGTTCAAACGTTTGACGATGACGGATGCCATCAAAACTTACGCAAACGTTGATATTACAGGAATGAACGAAGAACAGTTGCGCGAAGTTTGCAACAGTTTACATATCGAAACCACACCATCTATGGGTGTTGGCAAGTTAATAGACGCTATTTTTGGCGAAAAGTGCGAACAACATTTGGTGCAACCCACATTCATCATCGACTATCCGGTTGAGATGTCGCCGTTGACTAAGAAACATCGCCATAATCCAGCTTTAACCGAACGGTTTGAATTGTTTGTAAACGGAAAAGAATTAGCTAATGCGTATTCCGAATTAAACGACCCGATTGATCAACGTGAACGGTTTGAAGAACAACTCAAACTCTCTCAAAAAGGCGATGATGAAGCGATGTTTATCGACCAAGATTTCTTGCGTGCATTGGAATATGGTATGCCGCCAACATCGGGATTAGGCATTGGTATCGACCGTTTGGTTATGTTTATGACCAATTCACCATCCATTCAAGATGTTCTGTTTTTCCCGCAAATGCGACCGGAAAAACGACAGATAGTAGAGAATGAAGAATAAAAAAATAGGGACATTGCATGCAACGTCCCTATTTTTATGATTAATTTTTATCGTCTTCTACAATCTCCGCATCTTGAAAATCCTGTGAATTGTTTGATGGTTGCGCCCCATTGTTAAAAAACGAATTGTCATTATCATTGGTCATGCGAGAGAAAACAATCTGTCTCTGAAGGATTTTTTCCGGCAGTTCTAAAAAGAAACTGACGATAGACATGAGTAT
>JAITVC010000120.1 GCA_031286005.1 Bacteroidales bacterium | reverse complement strand
ATTGGACCGCTTGTTCTTTGAACGAACGATCGTAATGACTTTTGGTTTTTTTCATACTACAAAGGTAAGATTTTTTTAGTATCTTATCTTATACTCCAGAATTGGTTACTAAGTCCACGGGCGGAAGGGTGAAAATTCTGGCTTCGGACATTCCGGGCAACGTTACTTTTTTTGAAGAAAATTTGTAGCGAAGGCAGAGCGAAGGATAACCGAACGATGAGCGAAGGATACCCCCCAAGAAAAACGGTGCTAAAAAGCACCGTTTTTTTTTATTCACTATTAATTTCATTGAGGGCTTCGCCGTTCATAATTTTTTTTGTATCTTTGCATAGCGAAATGACATCGTAAGAATGAGTATCAAAAAAATTATATCATTATCAATTTTACTGTTTGCCAATATGCTTCTGTTGGCGAAACCTGTTGTATGCTATATTCAATGTCATAACCAAACATCAACTACCGTATGTTCTGCAAAGAAAAAAAATTGCAACAGACACGCTGAACAGCACAATAATTCCAATACAGAAAATAATCGAAAGGGTTGTGATACTCAAAAATGTGTATTAAAAAATCTTTTTTTCAAGGAAGATAACAACAAACAACTAAAACCGATTCTTAATAATTTCGATGTAACTGCATGCAATAATTTCGATTGTAAAGTTATTAAAATTACAGATTTAGAAAATTTTTCGTTTCAGCAAAAAACATATCCATTTCTTTTTTATGCCGACTTTCCCGCTCAATTTTTTGGATTGAGAGCACCTCCAACTTACTGAGTTTTTACGTTTATTTTGCCTTGAACTATTTTTTATTATTGTTTCGGCAAATCATTATTAAACAATTAAAATCAGTATCAAAATGAATACAAAAGCATTCACAACATTATATTTATTAGTTTGGGGCATCTGTAGTATTTTTGCCCAAACCAACCAAAATCTTTCCATTTCGGGAAACCTACTTGACCAAACAAGTAAAGTGCCCATAGAGTACGCTTCAGTTGCTCTTTATCGTTTACCTGACACTACTTTGATTACGGGTGTTATTACCAATTCTGAAGGAATGTTCGCTTTAACAAAAATTGCGGCCGGAAATTACCTCATAAGATCAAGTTTTGTGGGCTATGAGACACTCGAAAAAACTTTGGCACTAAAGAACACATCTTTCCAATTTTCCGAACCTTTGCAAATGAAACAATCGGTAGTGCTAACCGAAGTAGTTGTTGAAACCACACGAAACGAAAGACAAATAAGCGTTGAAAAAACACAAATAAATGTTTCACGAAGTATATCACAAGTGTCCGGCAATGTGGCAGACATTTTAAGAAACCAATCGGGTGTAACTATGGATATGGAAGACAATATCTATCTGCGTGGAAATAAAAATATATTGGTGTTGATAGACGGAATACCAACAACAGCGACAGCTCTAAACACAATGCCGTCATCAAGCGTTGACAACATCGAAATCATCACAAATCCCGATGTCAGATATGACGCAGAGGGAACAGGTGGAATCATCAATATTGTGACTAAACGACAAAGCCTGCAAGGCTTGAGTGGGCGTATGATGTTAAACTACGGAATATCAGACAGGCTAAACGGTGGTGTCAATTTACAATACAAAAAAGGAATTTTCGGCGTAGATTTCAGTTACAACGGACGATATGAAAAAATTGACATCGAAAGCGAATTAACTCGCAAATTACACGCACAAAATACTTTAATCGAACAACACATCAACGCTGTGCAAACAAACAATGTTCATAACACAGCACTCCTTTTGTCGGCCATGCCAAACAAAACTGAAACTTACACGCTCACAATAAGAGGTCTGTTTCCAAAGTTTGTCAACGAACAAAACATTCAGGGAAAACAAACAAATGAATTGTCAAACACAACTCCTTTCAACCGAATAAACGACATTACTTGGTCACGGAAAGTTCTTGAGGGGGCATTTTCATACAAAAAAACATTTGAACGAAACAAGCACGAACTATCAGTAAATGCAACATTTTCGAGAACAGACGGCAACAGACCTGCACAATATTACATTGACAACCAACTCGCACAAAAAGCGTCTGGCGGTGGAAATCCAACAAACGCCACGTTGCAAATTGATTACTTAAAATCTATTTTTAAAAGAGGAAAAATAGAAACAGGATTAAGGGGGTTCATCAGAGGCAATACATTCAAATATGATTTCTACGATTTAGATTTTAATACAAATCAATGGATTGTAAACCCTGCATTCAGTAATGATTTGGAACATAGGGAGTATATTTATGCCACATATTTAATGTATTCCGATAGTTTGTCAAAAAAATTAACTTACAAAATAGGAGCACGTTTGGAATATAGTACATCTGACTTACTCCAAAAATCCATAACTGATACTATTGACAAAGAATTTTGGCATCCGTTTCCTTACTTTCAACTGCAATACAACATCAACCAATCGCAAAATTTGGCCTTAACTTTCAACCGTCGAATTACCCGTCCAACCTATCCTCAATTAAATCCGATTATCAACATAATTGACCATACTATTTACGAAACAGGCAATAAAAACCTTAATCCCGAAACTGCGGATATGTTTGAAATAAACCATGCGTTTATCAAACAAAAACTACAATTGCGAACGGCACTATTTTTTAGTACGATAAAAGATTTTATCACGCAAGTAACCCTTTTATCGCCACCCGATAATTTAATACTCACGTTCATTAACGGAAATCGTGAAAATAAAATAGGTGGAAATTTTGATATAAACTACAACCTTAACAAATATGTTTCGATAAATCCTGCTTTTTCATTCTTTCACGCCCAAACAACAGGACAATACAACGAAATAGATTTAGGTACTAAAAATTGGGCATGGACAGGAAATTGCAAAATAACAATTAAACCGGAAAAACAAACTGAAATACAAACATTTTTTAATTACAATTCGCCCTCATCGCTACCACAATTTGATTTAGACCAAATTTATTATGTTGATATAGCCATAAAGAGGACATTTTTAAAAAACAAACTAACGGCGAGTTTTACTGTTTCCGATATTTTTAACACAAATAAATGGAACATACAATCCGACAATAAAATTTATAACCTGAAAAATTATAGCAAAAACGAAACTCGTATTTTTTGGGTTGGTTTGACTTACAATTTCAACGCATATAGACCAGATAGCAGATTACAAAGGAATGGTGGTGAGGGCGATAGAGGTGTGATAAGGCTTGGACAATAATACCAAATGATGTATGTTGATACCCCGATGAGCGCAGGTTGTGATTAAACTGTTTGGCAAATTACCACCAACGAGGGTGTTGTTTGAGCTTCCGAAGTATTAATTTTTAATTCTCCATTCTCAATTTTTTTCGTACCTTTGTTTGTCATTTACCTTTGGGTTAAAAAAATTGTTATGAAACGAATCATTTGCTTTTCAGTTCTCGCCTTTCTTAGTGTGGGCTTGGTGTTTGCTCAACCCTCAAAACGTTTGGAAAACCGAATTGAGGAAACCCGATTAATCGCCGAAAAAGAGGAAGACCCATTAGTCAAAACCATCACGCTGTTTCAATCCGACCTCGAAACGTTCGACACCGTTGAGCAGGCTGTTATTAATTCAATGATTGCGGAATGCTTAGGGGAATATTGGCAACAGAATCGCTATGCTATTTTGCAGCGCACGCCGTTGGCAAATCCCGATTTGACCGACATTCGCACATGGGATGCACAGTTGCTTTTGCAGCAATGTGTGGCGTATTACGAAAAATCGTTGAAGCCACAAGAAGCGTTGCAAGCAATTCCTGTTAGAACCTACAAAAGCATCTTGAAATTGGGTGATGATGAAAGCGAGATTGAGCGGCCTACGCTGTATGATTTGTTGGCGTTTCGGGCGA
>JAITVC010000091.1 GCA_031286005.1 Bacteroidales bacterium | reverse complement strand
CATCTTCTCCCTCAATATATAATATATAAGGGTTGTCTTGTGTACGAACAACATCCATATTATCAACCACACTCATAGCAGAAATAACCGATCCGCTTGCTTGTATCCGTACTGGTTTTCCTGATAACATAGACAAAATAGAACTTACTTCTACATTTTTTATAAATTCTTCGGAATGGGTTGCAATTAAAAACTGAATTTGTGTGTGTTGTTTGATATAATTGAGTATTTGTCGTTGCAAATTTACATGCAAATGCGCATCGGGTTCGTCAAACAATATGGTTGTCGTCCCTTTATACCCATACATAAAAGCCAGTAATGTAAGTATTTGATGGAATCCGCTACCGCCTGAAATAATGTCAAACGTTTTTTTGTTTGATTTGTATTCTGATATAATTTCTATGCTAATGCCTTTTTTATACTTAGGAGACAATAATTCTACATCGAACCATTCCTGTATTTTTTGTTGTATTTCTTTCCAATCACTATTACTTTTAATGCTTACATTCTCTCTATCAATAACACGATAAAGCAAGTTCCGAAGAACAGAACCGGGTTGAGCCCTGCCAACATTTTGGCGAACATTTCCATCGTCTAACCATTGTTCGTGAGGTTCTAATGCGGAAAACGGCGGGACATAAACAATATGTGGAAAACTGGGTAAGTTACTTATTTCTTTAAAATCATTCCAGCCATTTTCAGGAAAAGCGTATGCTGATTGCGGAGATTGATAGCGAATTGAGACACAGAAATTATGTTCCTCACCATTTTCATCATTCCAATAAACGTCAATTTTTATATAAACATATTCTCGTTTAGCACCATCCAAGCCCATTCTATTTGTCCACAACAAATTAAATTCAGGAAGTGGCAGAGCTGTAAAATTAGGCAAAATTATCTGAATGCTGCTATTCCCTTTTGTCTTATTGGTCAGAATAAATTGATCAACACAAAATTGCCAAATAGATAATGCTTGCAAAGCTGTACTTTTTCCACTATTGTTTGCACCAACTATCAAATCAAAATTATGAAACAAAAAAGTTTCCTCTCTTATTTTTTTGAAATTTTTCAGGATTAATTTATGTATCATACCTTTTCTCCTCTTTTTTTACTTCTTCAACAACATCGTTACTTTCAGGCACAAATCGAAGAACACCATTTTGGCATTCACATTTTGTTCGATATGCCGCTCGGCTAAAGAAAATTCATCCATCAGGCCGACGATGTTTCGCTCGTTGATAAACGGCGCAAATTTGACGCCAAACTGTGCTTCATCGCCGTTGAGATACACCAAATCGGGCTGCCGAAGGTTGCTCACAAAATATTCGCTAAACATGCGTTGAGCATATCCCAAAAAAGCTTTTTGGTTTTCACGACCTATTTGGGCAATCTCGTCGCCAATGGTTTTTATTGCTCTGATATTTCGCGCATACGAGGCGCGCATCAGTTGGATAAACAAGTTGAAAAAGAACTTATTTTCTTCATCCAAGCTGATGGTTTCCATCGCCTTGAGGTAGCTTCCCCGTGCAATATGTGCTACCGAAGCGGCATCCTGAGGCGTAATGCTGTAATTGCGTTCCAAAGCATCAATAATATCTTCGTCGGCCACCCCACGAATATTGATGCGTTGGCTTCGCGACTGAATGGTGCCGATGATGTTGTCGGGATTGTCCGATACCAGCAGAAAAACCGTGTCGGGCGTTGGCTCTTCAATGATTTTCAGCAATTTATTGGCGCACGATTCGTGCATTTTTTCGGGCAACCAAATAATCATTGTTTTGTATTTGGCCTCGTAGATTTTCAGACTCAATTTGCGAATAATTTCTTCACTTTCGCGAGCATAAATCAAGCCTTGCGCATTTTCGGCATCAATATGCGACAGCCATTGTCCCAAACTGAAATAGGTATTCTGCCCCAAAAACTCCCGCCAATCGGCAATATAATCGTCGCAAACTTCTTTCTTATCCTTTTTTACGATTGGAAAAACGAAATGCAAGTCGGGATGCGCCAAATGACCGTACTTCACACACGACGGGCATTTCCCGCAGGAATCGTCGGCTCGACGGTCGGTACAGTTTAAATATTGTGCATACGCCAGCGCCAAAGGCAATTTCCCAACGCCTTCGGGCCCGCCAAACAACTGTGCATGAGGAATAAACCCCTCGGCAGCCGAAGAAAGCAAACGGCTCTTCACCTCGTTTTGACCAATTATATCTTTGAAAAACATTTTGTTATATTCTTAGCTCCAATTCACACAATTTACAAAGATATAGAAACTGTTTTGATTTTTTCTTATGGCGATGGAGAAAAATTGAAAATGAATGAGAACATAACTTGGAGCAAGCTCATAAAACCGACATAGCAGAAGAAAACTCTTCTGCCATGCAATTGTCAGTTATTGTGGAATATAAATGCACCACGAGTAATTACTACTTCTTCACCACTCTGAAAGTCGCATTTTCTTTCTCGGTTTGAACCACCACCGTGTAGATCCCGGGTATTAGGCTACTGACATCGATGGTTTTGATAATGGCTTCGGTGCGAACAATCAATGTACCGGTAGAGCTATATACCTTCACGGAAACGATGGGCTCTTCGCTGTCGATATTCAGCACATCCGTTACCGGATTGGGATATACCGACAGGGCTTTGATGCTGCCGCTCTGCATCTCTTCCATGCGATTGGCTTCTTCCTGCACTTGACCGCGACGGGTTTCTGCGGAAGCCAAATCCAAGGCATTATCATCTACACGCTTGGCGTATGCCATAATACTGTCCATTGTTGCCGGATTGGGGCTGTTCAGTACATGTTGTACATAAAAACCACGGTCGGGATGGTTCTTTTCAATCCCGTCATGCTGACGATAATCCTCGTTGTCGGGTATTTCCCAGCCGGTATCTTCCTTATTCACTCCTTCGTACATGGTACTGTAATCGTTCAAATAACCGATATTGGCCGGAGTTATATATCTTCCGTAATAGCGCGTAAATTCGTCGAAAGTGGCGTTATACCGGAAGTGATGCTCCATGTGTATTTGGTTCATGTACAAATCATAGAACTCGGTGTTTAGCGGATAAAATCCGTCGGGCATAACGGGCAAATTCCACCAATTGAATGCCGGAATGGGAAAGTTAAATACATCACTCCACAAATATTCGCCTACGCGTGTTCCTCTGCTGTTGAACGTCATTTCCTGTTCCATATTAACACGAGTTGCCTGATATTTAAATATATACGTCAGCTGAACCGTATCTAATGGAAGGGTAGGTGCATAAGTAATCACCGGATTGTAATTAAATACAAGCTCCTGAGTTGTACCTGCGGTAAGACTAAGCCTGCGAATTTGAGGCGACATTTGATAGCCGTCGGGGCGAATATCTTCCGTTACTTGGGTCTTGTCCACCCCCATGTTCTCGAGTTCTTGGTTCAAAGTGCCGGGTTGATTTACTCCAACATGCACCATTTGTGCCCACACACTTGTGCCGATAACCCAAGCTATCAGCAATAAAAACAATTTCGTTGTTCTCATAACAAATAAAGTTTTTGAATTTTACAATATGCACCTATCTTCGAAGAGTGTCGTAAAGGTGATTGTTTTTTCAGATTCCCTAATTATTTTTGGTTAAATATTTTTGTAATTTAAAAAATGTAATGCCAAACCAATGCCTTTTGTGTTGTGAGCTGCCAAACATTGGAAATTTCCTGCAAAGGAGCGAAAGGTATAAAGAGAGTCTACGCAAAAGAGATGTGGTTCTCTGTTATTTTTCGTTATTCACTTTTCATTTTTCACTTTACTTCGTACCTTTGCAGCCCGAAAAATCAAATCGTACATAAAGCCGTATTGTTGCAAACAATATGGCGAAGTTAATTGTTCTACCCTCAGGTAATCCATTGAAAAATACGAAAAAGATTTTACAAAATTAAAATGGATGTAGGTGAAAACAACATTATACATATTACTTGTTGCATGGTTGTGTACTCCTTTGCTTAGCGCGCAAAATACATACAAACTAACTGTGAACGAGCTGTTTGAACTTGGATTGCAAAACAGTGTTGTCATACAATCGTCGGTATTGAAAGCACA
>JAITVC010000082.1 GCA_031286005.1 Bacteroidales bacterium | reverse complement strand
ATTTTTCTAAACCTAAATAACTTTTAACATTGAAAAATTATCGTATCTACGTTGAAAAACATCCACAATATCAAGTGGAAGCACAAAGTTTGCAAAGCGAACTCAACAGCAATCTCGGACTTAATTTAAAAAGCCTACGTTTACTGAATGTTTATGACCTGTTCGGATTTACACCCGAACTATTGGAAAAGAGCCGTTACAGCGTGTTTGGCGAAATCGTTACAGATAACGTTACAGATTTGTGCGACTTGCAGGGCAAAACCTACCTCGCCGTGGAATACCTGCCCGGTCAATTCGACCAAAGAGCAAGTTCGGCCGTAGATTGCGTGAAGTTGATAGAGCCTTCGGCAGAAGTGCATATCAAAAGTTCCCGACTGCTGATTTTTGATGAAAACATTAGCCATTCTGATGTTGAGAAAATACGGAAATACTACATTAATGCCGTAGAATCACGAGAGAAGAACCTCGCCGTTTTAGACGATGCCGAAAATGCGGAAATAGCCCCTGTTCCGGTATTAAACGGATTTACGGCCATGACCGATAACGAATATGAGTCGTATTGTCGTGAAAATGGTTTGGCCATGAATGCCGATGATTTGCGTGAAGTGGTCAATTATTTCAAAGCCGAAGGCCGCAACCCGTTTGAAACGGAATTACGCATTTTAGATACCTATTGGAGTGACCATTGCCGCCACACCACATTCACGACAGAACTCGAAGATATCACGATTGACGATTCGTTCATGAAAGCCGAGCTGCAAAATTCGTTGGATTTGTATCACAACATGCGCAAAGAATTAGGCCGTGAGGACAAAAGTATTTGCCTTATGGATATGGCGACTATCGGTGCACGCTACCTCCGCAAAAAAGGCTTGCTCGATGATATGGAAGTGAGCGAAGAAAACAATGCGTGCAGCATTTTCATCACTGTTGATGTGGATGGAGAACCCGAAAAATGGTTATTGCAATTCAAAAACGAAACCCATAATCACCCTACGGAAATAGAACCTTTTGGCGGAGCATCCACGTGTTTGGGTGGCGCCATCCGCGACCCGTTGTCGGGACGCAGCTATGTGTATCAAGCCATGCGGGTAACCGGCGCAGGCGATATTTACAAGTCCGTGAGCGAAACATTGGAAGGCAAACTTCCGCAACGCATCATCAGCACAAAAGCGGCGGCCGGATATTCCAGTTATGGTAATCAAATAGGCTTAGCCACAACGCATGTTCGCGAAATCTATCATCCCAATTATATGGCCAAAAGGCTCGAAGTGGGCGCCGTTGTGGGCGCTGTGAAAGCCGAACATGTGAGGCGTGAAACGCCTGTGAAAGGTGATATTGTGCTGCTTTTGGGAGGTCGCACCGGACGAGACGGCATTGGCGGCGCAACAGGCTCGTCCAAGGAACACACCTCTCAATCCCTCGAACTGTGCAGTAGCGAAGTGCAAAAAGGCAATGCGCCCGAAGAGCGCAAACTCGAACGCTTGTTTCGCCGACCGGAAGTAACCAAACTCATCAAGAAATCCAACGACTTTGGCGCAGGCGGTGTGAGCGTGGCAATCGGCGAATTGACCGATGGACTGGATATCTACTTAGACCGTGTGCCGGTCAAATACAAAGGTCTAAACTCTACCGAAATCGCCATAAGTGAATCGCAGGAGCGCATGGCAGTGGTTATTGAGCCACAATGCAAAGGCGAGTTTGAGCAATACTGTTTGGAAGAAAACATCGAAGTTGTGCATGTGGCCGATGTTACGGATAGCAACCGCCTCAAGATGTATAATAATGGAATGTTAGTTGTGGATATGGCGCGCGAGTTTATCGACAGTGCCGGTGCGAAACATTTTGCGAAAGCAACCATCGACAAAGTGGACGAACGAAATCCTTTTGCGAGACCTGTTGAAGGTGCAAATATAGAAGAACAATTCCTAACAAACCTTAGTGATGATAACGTTGTTTCGCAAAAAGGTTTGATTGAACTATTCGACGCCACCATTGGCCGTTCTACAGTATTGATGCCCTTTGGTGGAAAAACACAGCGCACGGAAACGCAGGTGTCCGTACAGAAAATTCCCGTACAAAAAGGCTATACCGACACGGCGAGCATGATGGCGTTTGGCTACAATCCCTTCATCACATCGTGGAGCCCTTATCATGGTGCGGCGTATGCGGTGGTTGAGGCTTGCGCAAAGGTTGTTGCAGCTGGTGCATCGTTTGAAAAAATGCGGTTTTCGTATCAAGAATATTTTGAACGGATGACCAAAGACAGCCACACGTGGGGCAAACCATTAAGCGCATTGCTCGGAACGTTGAAAATGCAGGCTGAACTTGGCTTACCGTCCATCGGCGGAAAAGATTCCATGAGCGGAACGTTCAAAGATATTAATGTACCGCCAACGCTTATTGCCTTTGGGATAACTACGGTTGATGCCGGAAAAGTCATCAGCCCCGAATTTAAGAACGCAGGCAATCATCTCTATCTCATCAGACATACGCCTTTGGCAAACTATATGCCCGACACGGCGCAACTGAAAACGAATTGGAATTTCACTACGGAAAATATTTACAACGGCACAATCGTGTCTGGATACGCCATCGGTTTCGGTGGTGTTGGCGAGGCATTGGCGAAAATGGCGTTTGGAAATAATATCGGTGCAGCGATTGATTGTAAAGGCGAGGCAAGGTCATTGAGCGGAGTCGAAATGTGCCTCGCCCATACGGGATTATTTGATTACGATTACGGTTCAATATTAATCGAATCCTCAAAAAAATTGGATTTTCCAAACGCAATCTATCTTGGAAATACCGTTGCCGACAAATCCTTGACCCTAAACGGCACAACCCTTTCGTTAGATCAATTATACAAAGCCAACACCGAAAAATTCGCGGCCATCTATCCCGACAAGGGCAACAACAACGCTTCCGTGATGAAAATCGTGCCGAAGATAGTCGATTTTGCCTACAAAGGCGAAGCGGTAAAAAAAGTGATTGCCTACCTGCCCGTTTTCCCCGGCACGAATTGCGACTACGATACCGCCAAAGCATTTGAAAAAGCCGGTGCAGAGGTTGTGAGCACGGTATTTTGCAACTTGAAAAGCGAAGATATTGCCCGCTCCATCGAACAGATGCGGGAGCACATCAGCAAATGCCACATTTTGGCGCTCAGCGGCGGTTTTTCGTTGGGCGATGAACCAGACGGAAGCGCTAAATTCATCGTGAATGTTCTTAACAATTCGCTTATTGCCAACGAAATTCACAAACTCATTAAGCGAGGCGGTTTGATTTTGGGCATCTGCAACGGTTTCCAAGCCTTAGTCAAATCGGGACTTTTGCCTTACGGAAAATTGGGCATGGTAACCAAAGACTCCCCTACTCTATTCCGAAACGACATCAACCGCCATATCTCGCAAATGGTAACAACACGTGTATCGACAATAAATTCGCCTTGGTTATCTAACTTTGATTTGGGCGAAGAACACACGATTGCGGTGAGCCACGGTGAAGGCAAATTTGTGGTGAGCGAAAAAATGGCGAAAAAACTTTTTGCCAACGGGCAAGTGGCTTTCCAATACGTTGATTTCATGGGCAATATCACGACCGAAGCACCGGATAATCCCAACGGCTCATCATACGCCATCGAAGGCATCATCAGCAAGAATGGCCAAATTCTTGGCAAAATGGGACATACGGAGCGTTACGAACGTAATTTGTTTAAGAATATACACGGCTATAAAGTGCAGGATATTTTTGAAAATGCGGTGCGATATTTCAAATTGGAAGATTTCTGAGAGAACAGAATGTTCTAAATCTGACATTTTGTCAGGTTTTGGGCTTTCAGAGGTTTCTGAAACTGACAAAATGGCCTTTGGGGAACTTTCAGAAGTCTCTGAAACTAACAAAATGCCCTTGACGAGACTTTCAGAAGTCTCTGAAACCGACAAAATGGCCTTTGGGGGACTTTCAGAATGTTCTGAAACTAACAAAATTTGCAGGCACTTTCAGACTGTTCTGAAAGCTGTTTTTGACCTTACGAGTTTTTTGTTTGAGATTTTTTTCGTACCTTTGCACAATTAAAAATCACAACTATGGAAAAATTAGAGATGCTCTACGAGGGCAAAGCCAAGCAAGTTTATAAAACATCTGACCCCGACCTTATCATTATTCATTATAAAGATGATGCTACGGCCTATAATAACGTGAAGAAAGCGACCATCCAAAGCAAGGGCTTACTTAACAACGAAATCTCGGCTATTATTTTTGAGAAGTTGCATGCAGCCGGTATCAAAACGCATTTTATTGAGAAATTGAACGAACGTGACCAACTTTGCAAGATGGTCAAGATTTTCCCGTTGGAAGTTATTGTGCGCAACATCATCGCCGGTTCGATGGCCAAACGTTTGGATATTCCCGAAGGAACGAAACCGAGCAATATCATCATCGACCTTTGCTATAAGAAAGACGAGTTGGGCGACCCGCTTATCAACAACGACCACGCTGTTGCGCTCGGCGCAGCAACTTATGAAGAATTGGACGTGATTTATGCCATGACTCGTAAGATTAACGACGTGTTAATCGACCTTTTCAAGAATTTGGGCATCACGCTGGTTGATTTCAAAATTGAATTTGGAAAAACTAACGCCGGTGAGATTGTTTTGGCAGATGAGATTAGCCCCGATACCTGCCGTTTGTGGGATTCAGAGACGAACGAAAAGCTGGATAAAGACCGCTTCCGTCGCGACCTTGGTAAAGTGCGTGAAGCCTACGAGGAGATTCTAAATCGCTTGACGAAATAATACGTTTCCGTTAAATATAAAAACGGCGAGTTCTGAATTAGGAACTCGCCGTTTTGTTTATTGTTGCAAAAACTGCTCTCCGAATTTCTTTCCAAATTCAAAAGCCAAGTTTTGCACTTCGCCGAGAGGACGGAATTTAAACGTTAATCTCTCGTCGAAGACAGTAAACTTTAATGCCGCCAAATTGGCTTGAATGATTTGCGTAGCTTCGCCACTCCAACCATACGATCCAAATGTTCCTGCCAATTTACCTTTGTCACGCAAGGGCGTCATCAGAGCAAAACACTGGTAAATCTGCAACAATGTGTTTTGGTTGATGGTTGGCGAGCCAAACAGATAGGCGTTGGCTTTTTCGATTCGTTCCGCTATTTCGGATAGTGGCGTAAATTCCAAATCGCACAGGTCGACTTCAATATTTCCGGCGGCTTTCAAGCCTTCGGCGATTTTCTCAGCCGCTTCTTTGGTATAGCCGTAAGCTGAAACATAGCCAACAAACACTCTATTCTTTTGAGGCAGTTCCAAAAATTCTTTCGACAACTTTTCGCTCATATCCACATAGCGTTTCCAATCTTTTCTGAGAATTGGGCCGTGTCCGGGACAAATCGTTTGAATGTTCAGCGGACGAATCTTTTCAATGGCTTTCAAAAAGAATTTACTGAACGGACGCAGAATGGCGTTGTAGTAATAAATAAACGCACTATCGTAATTGCCAACCAAATCATCAAACATGGCTTCGTGGCAGAAATGTGCGCCAAACGAATCGCAAGTAAATAAGATTTGGTCTTCTTCCAAATACGTGTAAATCGAATCCGGCCAGTGCAAATTCGGCGCACCGATAAAACGCAAGGTTTTGTTGCCTAACGAAACACTCTCGCCATCTTTAACAATTTGATGATTGAATTTGCGACCAAGAATATTCTCGGCATAAGCGATAGCATTCGTGCTGCCCAGAACACAAGCATTGGGCGCAAGTTCGAGTAATTTTCCGAGACTTCCCGAATGGTCGGGCTCGGTGTGATTAACCACAATGTAGGCAATATCGGCAGGATTGATTAGTGATTTGAGATTTTCCAAGTAGGTATCCCAAAATTTTAATTTGGCGGTTTCAACAATGGCGATTTTGTCGGCCTTAATCACATAAGAATTATACGTTGTACCGAATTCGGTTTCCATCACAATGTCGAAATTCCGAATGTCGAAATCCAAAATGCCTGCCCAATGAATATCGGGCTTAATTTGTAACGTTTGCATACTTGTTTTTTTAATGCTTGGCTTGATGTTTCTGAATTTCATCATAGCTGTCTTTCACAACAAAATCTAACTTTTCTACAGCCTTGCGAAGTTCCTCGGGCGTTGTTTGCTTGGGGTTGTAGGTAATCACAAGGCTTTTGTCGTCGAGGTTGGCTTTGAGATTTTTTACCCCTTTCTCGAAAGGAATGTTTTTGTTGATTTTTTTGATGCACTGTTCACAGTGATAGTTTACGTAGAACGTAACTTTTTGGTCTTTGCTTTGTGCAAAAACCGTGCTTGCAATGGCAAGAGTCAGGAGGATTGTTAGGATTTTTTTCATAATATTTATTTTTTTAAGGTTAAAGGTTAAGGGCTAATGGTTAAGAGCATTTACCTTTTACCCTTAACCTTTTACCCATATATTTATAATGTAAGTCTTAATCCGATATAAAACGTTCGTTTCATCAACGAGCCGTATATTACGGTGGCATCGAAATCTGCGCCGAATGGATTGTCGTAGCCAATGATGGGGTCTTTTTGCACATTGTCCAAGATATTTTCGCAACCGGCGTAGATGTCAAAATATCTAAACCGTTTGGTAATTTGCGCATGAAGCATCGGATAGGCTTCGGAATATTCCGGACGAGCGTTGTTAGTGTTCGGCATGCGCACTTTGCCGTTGTATTGCGCCGTAATATCGAGCATCCATTTGTCCATGTTTGTTCTGAAATTGTTTACCATAAGGAATTTCCATTTGCTGACGTAGGGCTTGTCTTGCAATTTGCCGTTGGTGGTTTGTTTAGAATCGTTGTAACGTCCGGCGAGTGTCATCGTCCAATAATCGGCGAGGATGTCGGTTTTGGCCTCCAATTGGATGCTGTTGGCATAGGAT
This sequence comes from Bacteroidales bacterium, assembly GCA_031286005.1. The sequence continues at coordinate 21 of JAITVC010000082.1, read as the reverse complement.
TTCTCGTCAGACATGTAGAAG
>JAITVC010000039.1 GCA_031286005.1 Bacteroidales bacterium | reverse complement strand
ACAATGTCATTCACCGTATTGTCGCCCACTAAGCGAACCATCGGTGCTGTAAGATGTTCGTTAATGGCGTGTAAAGCCTCTTTCTTTACAGGGCCGCGATTTCCAAAGCGGTTGTTGTTAGGTCTGAAACCCGGTCGGGGGGTAAATGGTGTTGCCAAATTAATTTGTTTTAGTTGATATTTTTTTTATTTGTATTTAAGGGTCAAAGGTTAAAAGGTTAAGGGTTTTTTGTGATTACCATTGACCTTTGATAAATTTTTCTATTCTATCATTTTAGTAACTTCTTTATTGACTAAATCAGCAAAGGCTTCTATAGTCATTGCACCCAAATCGCCATCGCCACGTTTGCGAACGGAAACCGTTCCGTCTGCGGCTTCTTTCTCGCCAACTACAAGCATGTATGGGATTTTGTTCAACTCTGCATCACGAATTTTTTTACCGGCTTTTTCATTCCGCTCGTCAATCGTACCACGGCAATCCAGTAATTCCAAATCCTGTTTCACTTTATTGGCGTAGTCTATGTATTTTTCTGAAATCGGCAATACAATAAACTGATCGGGTGTTAGCCACAAGGGGAAATTTCCACCGGTATGTTCAATCAAAACGGCCACAAACCGTTCCATAGAGCCAAACGGCGCACGGTGAATCATGACCGGACGGTGTTTTTGATTATCCGCACCAATGTATTCCAAATCGAAACGCTCAGGCAAGTTGTAATCCACTTGTACCGTGCCCAACTGCCATTTTCGGCCAATCGCATCTTTCACCATGAAGTCCAATTTCGGGCCATAAAATGCGGCTTCGCCAAGTTCGGTCGTTGTATTCAACCCTTTTTCTGCTGCGGCTTCGATGATGGCACGTTCGGCTTTTTCCCAATTTTCATCAGAGCCGATGTATTTGATGTGATTGTTCGGGTCGCGCAAAGAGATTTGTGCAGTGAAATCTTTAAAGTCAAGGGTTTTGAAAATATACAAAATAATATCAATTACCGCTTTGAACTCGTCTTTGAGTTGGTCGGGCGTGCAGAAAATATGCGCATCATCTTGGGTAAACCCACGCACTCGCGTTAAACCGTGCAATTCGCCACTTTGTTCGTAACGGTAAACCGTTCCAAATTCCGCAAAACGCAGGGGCAAATCTTTATATGACCGAGGTTTAGCTTTATAGATTTCGCAGTGGTGCGGGCAATTCATCGGTTTCAATAAAAATTCCTCACCTTCAAACGGTGTGTGAATCGGTTGAAAAGAGTCTTTGCCGTATTTTTCGTAGTGTCCGGACGTCTTGTAAAGGTTGACATCGCCGATATGCGGCGTTTGCACTTGTTGATAACCTGCTTTTCGTTGCACCCGTTTCAGAAAGTTTTCCAAACGTTCGCGCAAAGCAGCGCCTTTCGGAAGCCAGATGGGTAATCCGGGACCTACGGCTTGCGAAAACATGAATAAATCTAATTCTTTACCCAGTTTCCGGTGATCTCGTTTTTTGGCTTCTTCAAGCAAATCCAAATAATCCGTGAGTTCTTTTTGTTTGGGAAACGAAATAGCATACAACCGTGTAAGTTGTTTCCGTTTTTCATCGCCACGCCAATATGCACCGGCAATATTCAGAACTTTCATGGCTTTAATGACCGATGTATCGGGAAGGTGCGGGCCACGGCAAAGGTCTGTAAAGTTACCGCTTTCGTATAGTGAAATCGTGCCGTCTTCCAATTCGCCGATTAATTCCAATTTGTATTCGTCGCCCTTTTTGGTAAACAAATCAAGGGCCTCGGCTTTTGAAACCTCTTTTCTAACAAACGTTGATTTTTGTGCGGCTAATTCTAAAAACTTGGCTTCGATTTTTGAGAAATCATCCGGACTGATGGGGTATTGCATGAAATCAATATCGTAGTAAAAACCGTTCTCAATAGCCGGCCCGATACCAAACTTCACACCCGGATAAAGCGCTTCCACAGCCGCCGCCAAGATGTGAGCAGATGAGTGCCAAAATACGTGTTTACCTTCACTATCGTTCCATGTCAGCAGCCGCAATGTGCCATCCGTGAGAAGCGGCCGTAAGGCATCAATCACTTGGTCGTTAAATTTCGCAGCCAACACATTTCGTGCTAAACCTTCGCTAATGCTTTTTGCAACATCCATCGCAGAAACGCCTTTTTCATAGGCTTTTACAGCGCCATCGGGTAAAGTAATATTTATCATCATAAATGTTTAATTCAATACAAGCGACAAAGATACAAAAAAAAAATCATATATCAAACATTTTTTGTATCTTTGCAGAAAAAATATCAATCTGCAAACTGCAAAAAATATTAACCTATGAAAAGTGCAAAAACTGCAACCTCCAAAGTAACCACAAATGTTTTACGTGAGATGAAAGCTCGCGGCGAAAAAATAACCATGCTCACAGCCTACGATTATTCCACTGCTAAAATTGTTGATCAAGCCAATATTGATGCTGTTTTGGTGGGCGATTCTGCGGCTAATGTGATGGCCGGGCACACAACGACTTTGCCCATTACGCTGGATCAAATGATTTATCATGCGCAATCGGTTGTGAGAGCTGTGAAACGGGCTTTAGTTGTCGTTGATTTGCCATTCGGTTCGTATCAAGGCAATTCTAAAGAAGCCCTTCATTCGGCTGTTCGCGTGATGAAAGAAACCGGCGCAGATGCTTTAAAATTAGAAGGTGGACAAGAAATAGCCGAATCTGTTCAGCGTATTCTTTCGGCAGGCATTCCGGTGATGGGACATTTGGGACTAACTCCGCAATCTATCAACAAATTCGGCACTTATGCGGTGCGTGCAACCGAAAAAGTCGAAGCCGAAAAACTTATTGCGGATGCTAAACTGCTGCAAGATATTGGCTGTTTTGGCGTTGTTTTGGAAAAGATTCCTAACGTCCTTACGGATCAAGTTGTGAAGGCTTTGGATATTCCGGTTATAGGTATTGGCGGCGGCTCTTCGGCCGATGGTCAAGTGCTCGTTATTCACGATATGCTGGGCATTACACAGGAGTTCTCGCCACGCTTTTTACGCCGTTATGCAAATCTTAGCGAGATTATGTCGAATGCTGTAAAACAGTATATCGCAGATGTGAAGAGCCGGGAGTTCCCGAATGAAAACGAACAATATTAAAATAATTGAGAATTGAAAATGGAAAATTGAGAATGTATTATACATTGCAATAATTTTAATTTTTCATTCTCAATTCTTAATTTTCAATTATTAATTTAGTGAATATTCTTTACGAAGATAACCATCTCTTAGCTATCAACAAGTGTGCGGGGGAAATCGTGCAAGGCGATAAAACCGGTGATGTTTGTGTGGTTGACGACGTTAAGGCTTTCATCAAACAGCGTGATAACAAGCCCGGTAATGTTTTTGTTGGTTTGCCACACCGTTTGGACCGACCAACTTCGGGCGTTCTTCTGCTTACCAAGACCGACAAAGCTTTGGCACGTATCAATAAACTGATTCACGACCGTGAATTTCACAAAATCTATTGGGCGATTGTGCGTAACAAACCACCAAAAAATTCAGACCGTTTGGTGCATTGGCTTCAAAAGAACGAGAAGCAAAACAAATCGTTTGCCTCACCTATTGAAAAAAACGGTTGGCAGAAAGCGGAATTAGAATATACCGTTATTGCGTCAAGCGAGAATTATTATTTGCTCGAAATAAAACTGTTTACCGGTCGCCATCATCAAATACGGGTGCAACTTTCGGAGATTGGCTGTCCTATTCGAGGTGATTTGAAATATGGGTTTGAGCGGTCTAACCGAGATGGCTCTATTTCGTTGCATGCTCGTTCGTTGGAATTTATTCATCCGATAAAAAACGACGTACTGAAAATTGTTGCACCGGCTCCGAAAGAGAATTTGTGGCAAATCTTGGATAGAGGGAGATTATAGGATCAATATAGGATCATTATAGGATAGCTTATGAAAAGCGGCACGAAATTGCACTCGTCCTATCCAACTCCCTACCAATTATACCTCACCCTCCATAACTAATCCTATCCACATTTTACGCCGTAACCTTATACATAGGAACTTCAATAGCCAATACATCTGAATTCGATGTTACTTTAATGTCAAACGACTCAGTTTCGCTGATGCCTAAGCCATCACGTTTATTGAGTTTTTGTCCATTGATTTCAATGCTTCCTTCTACAACGAAAATATAAACCCCATGTTCTTTAAAATGGTTGTTATAAGCGATGGAAGCGTCGGCTTTCAAATCAACTCGTGAAATAACGGTCTCTTGATGCAGCCAAAGCGCATTGTCTTTTGGTTTTGGGCTCACTAAAATTTGCCATTTGCCTTGCCGGTCGGCTTCATTAAATTTACGTTGATCATAACGAGGAGCAACATTCTCTTTGTTGGGATAAATCCAAATCTGGAAGAATTTGGCATCTTCAGTAGACGACGGATCGCTAAATTCCGAATGGGTAATCCCCGTTCCGGCACTCATCACTTGAACTTCGCCTGCTCGAACTAAGCCTTTCGACCCGGTAGAGTCTCGATGAGACAAAATACCTTGTAAGGGAATTGATACAATTTCCATATTTTCGTGCGGGTGAGTGCCAAATCCTTCCCCAATAGCCACCGTGTCATCGTTCAATACGCGCAAAGCGCCGAAGTGTACTTTTTCGGGATTATACCAACTGGCAAAGCTGAATGAATGGTGCGTATCGAGCCAACCGTGATTGGCGTGACCGCGTTCTTCCGATGGGTGAAAAATGGTTGTCATAGGTATTTTATTTTAGTTAAATAATAGTATTTTGCAAATATAACGAAAAAGATTCTATATTTACCTATTGACAAATTCGTTTATTTTTTGTACCTTTGCAAGTTATTTCTTTAATAGGGACGAATTTTTATCAACCCTATATTAATTCACAAAAAACAACAATGACGATGTCAAAAAAGTATGTTTACCGATTTGGTGGAAAAACCGCAGAAGGCAAAGCGGACATGAAAAATTTACTTGGTGGAAAAGGCGCTAACCTCGCCGAAATGTGCCATTTGGGCTTACCGGTTCCGGCCGGTTTAACGATTACGACGGAATGTTGCACCGATTATTATGCCAATAACTGTCAACTCCCAGCAGGTTTGATGGAGGATGTTTGGAAAGCCATGCAAGACGTGGAAACCAATATGGGTATGAAATATGGCGATGCTGAAAATCCAATGTTGATGTCGGCACGTTCGGGCGCACGCAGTTCGATGCCGGGAATGATGGATACCGTTTTGAATATCGGTTTGTGCTCTACAACCTTGCCGGGTATTATCAAGAAAACCAACAATCCTCGATTTGTTTATGATTCCTATCGCCGTTTGATTATGATGTATGCCGATGTGGTAATGGACAAAGCCGAAGGTTTGGATAAAGGCATTCGCCGTCAATTGGACGATATGCTCGAAGAATATAAGGAGCACAAAGGCTTTCATTCCGATACCGAATTAACTGCAGATGATTTGAAAACGTTGGCAGATCAATTCAAAGTGAAAGTAAAAGAAGTGTTGGGCACCGACTTTCCGGATGATGCCAAAGCACAGTTGGAAGGTGCTATCAAGGCTGTTTTCAAAAGCTGGAACGGCAAGAAAGCCGTATCGTATCGTCGCATCGAAGGTATTCCCGATGATTGGGGAACGGCTGTAAACGTTCAAGCAATGGTGTTTGGAAACATGGGCGACACTTCTGCAACGGGTGTGGCCTTCACTCGCGACCCGGCTGTGGGTACGAATATTTTCTACGGCGAATGGTTGATCAATGCGCAAGGTGAAGACGTTGTGGCCGGTATTCGCACGCCGAATCCGCTCAACGATGATACTAAAAATGAACAAAACAAACACATGCCTTCGCTCCAAGAGCAATGGCCTGCGATTTATAAAGAACTTGCCGATATTCGTGCTCGCTTGGAAAAAGAATTTACCGACATGTTGGATATTGAGTTCACAATTCAAGAAGGCAAACTATTCATGTTACAATGCCGTGTGGGTACACGCACGGGAACTGCTGCGTTGAACATGGCGATGGATATGTTGAACGAAAAACTCATCGACGAAAAAACCGCTGTGATGCGTGTTGAGCCTGCACAATTAGACGAATTGCTTCACCCTATTTGCGACCCGAACGCAGAAAAGAGCGCAAAATTACTTTGCAAAGGTTTGCCGGCCGGACCGGGTGCTGCTGTAGGTAAAGCCGTATTCTCTGCCGAAACTGCCGTTGAATGGACTCGCAAGGGCGAAAAAGTGTTGTTGGTGCGTAAAGAAACCAACCCTGAAGATGTTGACGGTATGCGCGTTTCCGATGGTATTTTGACCGCTTTGGGCGGAATGACGTCGCACGCTGCGCTTGTAGCACGTGGTTGGGGAAAATGCTGCATCGTGGGCGCCGGTACGCTGGATGTTCACGAAGATAAAAAAATAGCTTACGTAAAAGGTACGGATATTGTGATTAAAGAAGGCGATATTTTAACCTTGAATGGTACGAAAGGCCATGCTTACGAAGGTGCGTTGAAATTGGTAGAATCGTCTGAAAATCCACGCTTCCAAGCGTTCATGCAAAT
>JAITVC010000037.1 GCA_031286005.1 Bacteroidales bacterium | reverse complement strand
AAACAGGACATCTTGACATTCAAACCCGATGCTATCGTGCTGATTGACTATCCGGGCTTTAACCTCAAAGTCGCAAAATGGGCTAAACAACAAGGCCTTAAAGTTATTTATTACATTGCGCCGCAGGTGTGGGCATGGCACCAATCACGAGTGAAACAAATGCGAAAATACATTGACAAACTCTTGGTCATCCTGCCTTTTGAGAAAGACTTTTTCGCCAAACACGGCATCGAAGCTGAATTTGTAGGCCATCCTCTGTTGGATGCCATCGCCCGAAACACAGAACCTGCCTACACATCGGAAAGCGGGAAACCCATCATCGCCATTCTGCCCGGCAGCCGGAAACAGGAAATCCAAACCATTCTTCCTTTACAACTGTCGGCACTAAAACACTTTCAAAACTACGAATTTGTGATTGCAGGCACCGAGCAACATCGTGATTTATACCCCGGTATCATTCAAAGTCAAAACGTCAAATTAGTATTCAACCAAACCTACGGCCTACTCCGTTCCGCCAAAGCGGCCTTGGTAAAATCGGGCACCTCAACGTTAGAAACCGCTCTGTTTGACGTACCCGAAGTGGTGTGTTACAAAGGCAATCCAATATCCTATTTCATCGCCAAGAATTTGATTGATATTCATTACATCTCATTGGTAAATCTGATTATGGATGCACCGGTAGTTACCGAACTCATTCAAAACGATCTTAATGAAACCCATATCGTGGGCGAGCTTCAAAAATGCCTGTCATCTCATCGCGAAACCCAAATCGAAAACTATAAGCATCTTAAACACAAACTCGAAGATGCCAACGCCAGCGCACGTGCAGCAAACAGCATTATAAACTTTATAGCTTAATTCGTTTAATGATCAAAAAACTCTTTATAATCCTTTTATCGTCAATCGCAAGTAACCTTTTGGCGACCAATATTGCAGTCAAAATTTATTCCGACAAAACTATTCAAAAAGTGCAACTAACCTGTGTTGTGGGCACATACCGCTTATCGGATGAAACCGGCACCGGCATCCTTCGTCTCGAAACAAATGAAACCGTAACGGTTGCAAATGAAAACGGCCGTGTGAAAGTAAGCAAAAACGAGCAGACTTTAGGCTCATTCAAAACGCTAAATGTGAAAGGCGAAAGTGCGGAAAACAGATTTAAACTTTCGCCAAGCGGCACGCTATTTGAAAGCCGCCAATACGACGATCATTTGAAATTCACAGCCTCTAACAAATTAACGATTATTAACATTGTCGATCTTGAGAATTATGTTGCCGGCGTGGTGCAGTCGGAAGTGTTTGGATGCAGCGATGATATTGATTTCTATAAAGTTCAAGCTATCATTTCACGCACCTACGTGATGAATCACTTATCCAAACACCGCAAAGACGGCTGCAATTTGTGCGATGGCGTGCATTGCCAAGTCTACAAAAAGCGCAACACAACCGAGATGATTCATTATGCGGCCATCGAAACTGCCGGATTGGTTTTGGTGGATAAAAACAACAAGTTGATTTCGGCCGCCTTTCACTCCAACTCCGGCGGACAAACCACCAATTCCGAAGATGTGTGGATCAACCCCTTGAACTACCTTCGCTCGGTAACCGATACCTTTTCGTTAGACATGAAAAATTCCACATGGCAAAAAACTTACACGACCAAAGAATGGTTGGATATATTCCAAAAGCGCTACAGCAAGTATGACATGCCTCGTGAGAAAGCTCTAAATTTCGAGCAAAACGAACGCAAAACCCATTTCCACGGCAAAATACCATTAACCAAAATGCGCACGGATTTAGGCCTGCGCTCAACATTTTTCAGTGTTCGGCAAGAGGGCGACACGGTAGTGTTGTCGGGCAAAGGGTATGGACACGGCTGCGGATTAAGTCAAGAAGGCGCCGTCCGGATGGTTCAAGAAGGCTATTGCATGGAAGATGTGCTAAAGTTTTATTACAACAACGTGAATATTGTAAATTTAGATTCCGTTTCCTTTCCCACCAAAGACATCGTCAATTTTAACACTTTTTAAGAAAAAACCGGCATTTTTAACAGTTGTTAACACTTTTTAACTTTTTTATTTGAAAAACTGAGCGTAACTTTGCAATCTAACGTTTAGATATGCAAATTTCCCCTTTAATCAAGTTGGCCGTGTGCTTTATCATCGGCATCGGCATAGCGCAAGTTGTGCCGTTCGTTTTAGTGTCTGCTCCAACCCTATTGGGCATTGGGGCTTGGTTAGTCATGCTGGCTCTGCTGATTAAACAAGATTATCGCAGCCGTGTGTACCAATTTGGGCTACCTGCCTGCATTTTCATGGCCCTATTGGGATTCTTACGAACAAAACAAATAGATGAACGCCCTGACACCTCGCATTTTTCAAAACAACATTATAGCCAATTATGGGTCAAAGTGGCCGATAGCCCAAATGTGCGCGAAAAATCCGTGAGAGCTACACTGCATGTTTTAGCCGGAGAAGATAGCGCCCAATCTTCACCTTGCACAGGGCAGGTTATGGCCTATTTCGCAATTGACAGTTTGAGTACACAATTGCGCTACGGCGATGTGCTAAAAATCAAGAACAGATGCCAATCCACAGAGCATATCGGTCTATTGGGCGATTTCGATTACCGACAATATTTAGCTCGAAAACAAATCTTTCATACCGCATATCTGTCGCCCAACACATGGCAAAAAGTAGATTCAAACGCCGGAAATCCGATACGCACCTACGCCATCCGCTTGCGAAGCCAATTGCTGTCTATCTTGTCCCAGCAAGGTATCAAAGGTGCTGAATATGCAGTGGCCTCCGCAATTTTGCTGGGGTACAGCGATGAACTCACGCCCGACTTGCGGCAGACCTACCAAAGTTCAGGAACCATGCATATTCTTTGTGTTTCGGGATTGCATGTCGGCCTATTCGCCATGGTAATCATGCAACTGCTTTTCTTCTTGCACCGTAAACGTTGGAAGTTAATGTTAAAAGCCGGCTTAGTATTGATTTGCATTTGGAGCTATGTCTTAATCACAGGATTTTCGCCATCCGTTTTACGTGCAGCTGTT